>CALFYE010000225.1 GCA_937952145.1 uncultured Myxococcales bacterium | reverse complement strand
CGCAGCTTCGATGGCTACAAGGGACACATCGCGGTAGACCCAGATTCCGAGATCATCACCGCAACGGAAGTGACCGCGGGCAACGCCTCCGACGGGAGCGTGGCCGCTGCGCTGTGCCCTGATGTGTTTGCGCAAGCGCAGGCCGAGCAGAAATCGGCGACTCCGATCGATGCCGCAAGCAAAGCGGAGCCAGCGCTAAAGTCTGCTGCGGAGCCTATTTCCTCGACGGAAGAATCGGTTGCTCCGCTGTCTGTCTACGGCGATGCGGCGTATGGCACGAGCGAGTTTGTGCAGAAGCTGGAAGCCGTCGGCGTGGAAGTCATGGTCAAGGTCGCGCAGCCTTCTGCACCGTCGGGAAAGTATGGCAAAGACGCGTTTGCCATCGACCTAGCCAAGCGCACTGTGCGCTGTCCCGCCGGGCAGCTCGCGGTGATCCAGCCCAGTGCCGACGGCGGCGGCCTGGCCAGCTTTGGGCAGCACTGTGCGAACTGTCCCTTGCGCAGCCAGTGCACCGACGGAAAGCGCGGTCGCCACATCCGCATCCACAAGGACGAAGCGACGCTGCAGAAACATCGCCACGCCCAGCAATCTCCGACGTGGAAGGCCCGCTATCGCGCCACGCGGCCCAAGGTCGAGCGCAAGCTCGGACATCTGATGCAAAGGCGGCACGGCGGTCGCCGCGCCCGCATGCGAGGACGCCTGCGCGTCGGCCAAGACTTCGCGATGCTCTGCGCCGCGCAGAACCTCAAGCGCCTCGCGACCCTCGGACTCCGCCACCAATCCGGCACCTGGCGAGTCTGAGCGCCGCTACGCGCCTGCGCACGCCTCCCCAAGCCCTCCTAAACCCCTCTCCCACTTCCCGCGCCCCAACCCGCCCCTCAGAACCGCATCTTCACAAGCTCGTCCGCCGCCGCCCCTCGCCACCCCACAAACCCCACACTCATTCGCCACAGGCCCACAAAACGTGTTTCACACCAGCTACCTAGGGGGCTTTGGCGAAGAACTCAGCGAGGTGCTGGGCGACTTCTTGCGGGCGGTCTTCTTGGAGGAAGTGGCCGCAGCGCGAAAGCGGGATGCGCTCGGCCTGGGGCAGGTCGCGGGCCAGGCGGCGCATGGTGGTTTCGACGTCAGGCAGGATGTGGTCGGCGGTGCCGTAGAGGAGTCGCACGGGAATCTGGTTGGCGAAGATCGGCAGGCGCTGCTCGATGTCGGCGAGGCCGTTCGGATGCAGGCCGGCTCCCGCTTTGAGAAGGGCTCGGCGGGCCGCGGCGGTGGCGAAGGGGGCGCGCACGCCGTCGAGGACATCGGGGGTGAGGCGGCTGTGGTCAGCCATGCCGATGCGCATGGCCAGGGCCAGGCCCGGCGGGCTGGCAAGGAACGTCGAGATTCCGGGGAGCTTGCAGCCGGCGACGAAGGCGATGGCGGCCCAGGACAGCTTGGCGTAGGCCACCGTGTTGAGGATGGCGAGCTGCCTTACGCGCTGGGGATGCTGGCAGGCCCAGTACAGCCCGATGGGGCCCCCCAGGTCGTGCACCGCAAGCCCGATCTGCGACAGGCCCAGCGCGTCGAGGAGCTGCTCCAAGATGCGCTCGAAGAAGCGAAAGCTATAGGACGCATCAAGCGGCTTATCAGACTGACCAAAGCCCGGCAGATCGAGCGCGATGGCGCGGTGGGTGGCGCCAATAGCCGGCAGGATGTTGCGCCACAGAAACGACGAGGTCGGCCAGCCATGCAGGAGCAGGACCGGCGGGCCGCTGCCACATTCCAGATAGTGCAGACGCAGGCTGTCGACGGTTACGAAGCGGCTTTCGATCATGGTGGGCCGATGATACTCGATGTGACGCTGAAACTATATTGATAGTTAGTCTGGGGATATGCCAGAGCCTGTTATTTATTGATTACGCTTTCTGTTGAATGATTTACTTTGATATTTATTGCTATACGGCAGTGCGGGCCGGGCAGCCGGCGACGGGGACGCTGACCTAGTGGCTGGTGTTGATCAGGCGGAAGGGCGTCGCGCCGATTCCGCCCCACAGCTCTAGGGGCTGTGCGCTGCCGGGGTCGATGCGCTCGAAGAAGACGCGGTCGCCGTCGATGTTGGGCGGCTGGATGAACACCGTCTGGGCCTGCTCGACAAACTTCAGCGGGCTGCCGCTGCTGAGCACGGCCTCGATGCTGCTCGGTCCGCTGTTATTGCGGCAGCCAAAGGTGATATCGGCATAACCATCCCAGTTGATATCAGTCAAGCGCAGGGGCGATGCTTGGATGCAGTCGTGAGCAATGGGGAAATCAGCAGTGGGCGTGTTGAATTGTGCGATATTGCGGAAATTAATCATAGCTGGCGGTAGTCCATGATAGATGCGGACGTAGGGTTGATTCCCTTTATGATACAGCAATATAATCTCGTTGAGGCCGTCCTTGTCCAAGTCCTCGATCGCTGCCTGTGATATCGGACTGTTGGTCATGTCGGCCATTAGGTAGGGTGTATGAAGATATGTACTCTCGCCATTTGGCGCTGGACCCATCGATGTGTCATAGGACGGTAGTAGATAAAGTGACTTTCCTTGATTGGCTACAAGGACGTAGTTCTCTAGACTCATAGGCGGTATGCGCAGGTAGTGTAGCGACTGCACCGAGGTGATCAGCCCGGGGGTGGTGGTCAGGTGCACCTCGCAGAGGTTGGGCTGCTTTGAACCCGTTCCGATGAACAGCCCACGTGGCGTTCCGAGCATCAAGCCAAAAGAGCCATCGTTGTATCCCAGGACCAGATCAGAAACCGCTTTGTCTTTGACTGGCCGCTTAGTAATGGCCGCAATCACCGTTGATTTATCTTGAATATTAGAACAATAAACAAATGTTGTATCATCAGCAATGCTCTCGTAGATAGCGACCTTGTATTGCACATCGCCGTCCATTCGAGCTGTATCGATGATGGCAACGTCATCTAGGGGCTCGATATCGAACTGTCCGATAAGAATCTGAGCCGGGGATCTAAGTGAATATCGGAATATCCCGGATTTTGTTATGATAGGCCCAGCGCCTACCATGCGGGGCGCATATCCGAAGAAGGGATATCCGGTGATCAAGTCCCAGGGGGTCAAGGGGCTGTACTCGGTCGTCAGCAGGGAGAAGCGAGGGGGGAGTGCGTCTGTGCGCAGGAGGGCGCTGCCATTTATGGCCAGCACCGGGTGGGAGATGCCAAGCTCGTTCCAGCTCGTCGGGGGCATCGAGGTGTAGGCCACCTGGTTGCTGTAGTAGGCCAAAAGGCCCGAGGTGGTGTGGGCGCTTCCCTGGTTCTGGCCGCTGATCGGCTGCATGCCCACGCGCTTGGCGGCGGGGGCGACGACGCGCAGCTCGGTGGCCGAGACAAAGGTGGTGCGGGCGGCGGGGGCCCCGTCGATCGCGATCTGCGTCGTGGGCTGAAATCCCCAGCCCTTCAGGACAAGCTCGGTGCTGCTCAGCGTGTCGGTTGGGAGCAGGTTGGGAGTCACCGACTGCACGACGACGTCGCCATCGGTGCAGGTGGCTAGGTCGGCGATGGGCGCGACGTGCACCGAGGCGACCGCACGCGGCTGCGCCTGCGTCCCCCCGGCGGCTAGCAGGCAGCCCTCACCGGCGGCGCGGCTGAAGGCGCCGACCTGGACATCGAGGGGCTGACTCTCATCGGCAGCCGACGGTAGATCGAGGCGGAAACTGAGGCCGGCCGTGTCGCTATTGGGCAGGGCCAGCGGGACGAGCGGCGTGCTGACCTGCGAGCCACGCTGGACGAGGATCTTTAGCGAGCGCGCCGCCTCCGGCACGCTGTCGAGCTGGACCAAGACATAGGAGCTGGGCTGGCAGGCGACGCTGGTCAGGGCGGCGAAGCTGGCCAGCCTGGCCAGCTTCGGAAGAGCGGCCAAGAGCAGTGCAGAGTGGAGAAATCGAGTGCGCATAGGAGCTCCCTTAATTGTTTGCAAATCCGACGGAGACGTTGCCGAGCGTGCCATCAGCGACCTTGGGCGATAGCGCGACGCCGAGGCCCACCGCCAGACCGGCGACGGCGACCACGCTGCCCCCGAGCACGACCCAAAACCAGGGGCGCTTGTACAGCGGGCGAACCTCGCGGACGCGCAGCAAGAGCTCTTGGTTCTGCTGCGTCTTTTCGGCGTTTTCGCGAGCCAGGCGCTCGGCCTCGCTGCGTCTGTGCCCTGCTTCCTTCTCGGCGGCGCCAAGCTGGCTCTGGATGCGCTTTACGTCCAGGCTGGCGCGCACTGATGCGGCGTTAGCTTGGGCCTCGGGCACCATCTGGGACTTGGGGGCGGCGGTGATGAAGCGCTGATACAGCGTCAGGGCCTCGGTGAAGAGCTCGCCCTTGCGCAGCGCCTGCGCCGCGTTGAACAGCAATAGCGGCTCGGGCTGCACGCGATAGGCGTTGATATAGGACTCGGCGGTGACGGGGTAGTTGCCGGCGCGGAAGCTCGCTAGGGCTTGCTCGACGAAGCGACGGAACTGGGCCTGGCGATCGGCGGCGTCGCGGCTGGGTAGGGGAGTGTCGATTGAAGCCAGCAGCGGACTCTGGGCGTCGCTCTGTGCCGTATCGCCGTAGCCGGCTGGAGGCGGCTCGACCTCGGCGGGACTGGGGGTCTGCGCCGAAGCGGTGGATATGACGATAAATAACGACATAAAAAGAGTTATGAAAAGCGACATAATCGCTGAATTATCGAATGACGGTGACTTCATAGGCATTGTCGCTCTTGCGCTTGCCGCCCCGCTTCTTGGACTTCTTGCCCGGCTCACTGCTGGCCTTGGCTTCGTCGCTGGGGGAATTGGGCGTGGCCGGGCCAGGCGGGCCGAGGGCTCCGGCCGTGGGTGAGGTGGGCGTTGCGGTGCTCGCGCCGGTTGCGGCGGTTGTCTGGGGGGCCGCTCCGGTCGGCGTTTTCGGTGTCGTCGCTGGATGACCGCCGTGCCGCGGCTTCAGCAGGACCACCACCGCGACCAGGCACAGGCCTGCCAGGCCAGCGCCGATCAGCCAGACCCGACGTCTCGGGGCCGTCCGAGTCCCGGCCGCTTCAGAGGTCGGCGGCGACGGCGGGCCCATGGTCAGCGAGTCAGCGCTCGGGCGGGGGGCGGTCTTGGCGCGGGCACAGTCGCGCTCGCAGGCGGCGAGTGCGCGGTCGATCTCGGCCTCGTCCTGGTAGCGCTCGGCCGGGTCCTTGCGCAGCATGCGCATGACGACCTTGCGCAGCGACTCCGGGACGGTGGGGGGAAGCGGCGGCGGCTCGCGGGCCACTTGGTTGTAAAGGATGCTGGCCAGCGAGGTGCCGACGATGGGCGGGCGACCGGCGAGCATCTCGTACAGCGTGGCCGCGGCCGAGTACTGGTCGGCACGTCCGTCGATCTTTTCGCCCATCGCCTGCTCGGGGGCGATGTAAAGCGGCGTGCCCAGCACGGCGCCGGTCGCCGTCAGCTTGGCCTGCTCAGCCTGCTCAGCCCCGATCTGCTTGGCGATGCCGAAGTCCAGCACCTTGACCACTGGCGGCTTGTCCGCGGCGTAGTGCAGCAGGCGGATGTTGTCCGGCTTGACGTCGCGGTGGACAAGCTGCAAGCGATGCGCTTCGGCGAGGACAGCGAAGAGCTGACGAGCGATGGCCAGCGCGCGGGCCGGCGGCAGCGGTCCCTCTCCCTCCAGCACGTCGGCGAGGCTTGGGCCTTCGATCAGCTCCATGATCAGGAAGGGCAGCTCGCCATCGATGCCGTAGTCGTAGACCTGGGTAACGCCCGAGTGATTCAGGCGCGCCGCGATCGCTGCCTCGCGCTCGAAGCGCTCGCGACTTTCGGACGAGGCGATGGCCTTGGGCAGGAGGGTCTTGATCGCGACCTGCCGGGGCAGAGACAGGTGCTCGCCGCGATAGACCACGCCCATGCCGCCTTCGCCCAGGACCCCGGTGATGCGGTACGAGTCCTTGAGCACGCGGCCGATGTTTCCAGTCTCGGCCATTAGCGATTCTTGGCCAGCCAGGCGTCGACCTCGGCCAGCTCGGTCTTGGCCAGCTTGCCGATGTCGCGATAGCCCTTGCGCGCCTGCTCAGCAAGGCTGCGAGCCCGCGCCCGTTCGGGCTTCTTACCGGCTAGCCACAGCGTGCGCGCCAGCGTGAAGTGGATATTGGCAGCGACCTCGCGATCGGCGGTGGACGGCAAGAGACGCTCGGCTTGCTCGGCCAGCGGCAGCGCTTCTTTGGCGCGGCCTAGCTCGCGCAGGTCGTCGGCGGTGGCGGCCAGAAGCGCCGGCAAGCTGGGATCGCAGCGCTTCTTGTCGCACAGGTCGAGCCCGGCCTGATGCATGGTGCGCGCGTCTTCAAAGCGACCCTGGCGATACAGCACCTCACCGACTAGGCGATGGCTCTCGGCCTGACGGGCGGCGTCCTTGCCGCTGCGCACCGATTCGAAAGCCTGACGCGCGAAGGCCAGCGCGGGATCAAGCTGTCCCTGCTTGATGGCCCAGCGCGAAAGCAGAGTCTGCGACTCGTACAGCCGCGGCGAGTTCTCGCCGAAGGTCTTGCGATAGATGGCGAGGGCGCGCTGCGTGTAATCGACGGCCTCGGGATACTTGCCCTGCGCCGCGAACAGATTGCCCAGGCTGGCCAGCGCCGAAGCGGTGCGCGGATGTTCGGGGCCGGACGACTTCTCAAGGACGTTGAGCGTCTGGCGCAGCAGCGTAAACGCCTCGTCATAGCGTCCCTGCCGGCGATAGAGGTTGGCCAGGCTGGACAGCAGCCAGTGCGGGGTGCGCTCGCTGCCGTACAGGCGCTCGTGCATCTTGAGGCCTTGCTGGCAGGCCTTTTCCGCTCGCCCTAGCTCGCCGCGCGCCGTGTCGACCTGACAGGCGTAGTAGAGCAGGTTCCCCTCCAGCTGATCGCGGATGCGGCCGCTGCGCAGGTGACTGAACTCGGCCAGCGCCAGGCGATGATAGCGATCGGCCAGCTCATACTGCTGGAACTGGCGACCGACCAGTCGCATCAGCTCCATGTAGGCGTGGGCGGCGGCGCGATGATCCCCGCCTTCGATGGCCGCGACGGCGGCGCTAAAGAAGCTGCGTTCGGCGCTGGGAAAGTCGGCGGCATTGGCGTCGATATTTCCCAGCAGCGCCAGCGCTCGCGAGGTAGCGGGAGGATAGCTCGCGCCCTCGGCCTGCTTGACCAGACCCTGCGCCCGTTCGCGGGCTTGGCTGTAGCGACCCATGCGGGTCATGACGCGCACCGCGCCGATTTCGCGATACAGATTTTCGACGCGCGTGCGGGCCTGCGGCTCTTCCGGCACCTGGGAGTTGAGCACGATGGCGTCCTCGCACACGCTGGGCAGACTGAAGTCGCTGCTGGCATCGGCGGCGCGATCGAGGATCTCTTCATCGGCACCCCGCAAGAGCTCAGCGAAGGCCGCGACCTCCTGCAGCTGATTTTCTAGACAGCTCAGTCGCAGGTTGAGGTGCACGCGTGGCTGCTTGCGCTTCTCGAACGTCGCATCGCAGGCATCTCGCCGCGCCTGCTGCCACTCTTTGAGGTACTTTTCGACGTTGTTGTCGACGCGCACCCAGACGTCTTTGGCGTAGGGCACCTTGGTGGCCAGCATGGCCTGCGCGGCCTGGGCCTTGACGCTGCCCCAGGCTTTGTCGATCTGGGCATCCGCGCGCCCGCAGGAGCGGTTGGCATTCGCCAGATAAAGCTGCTGCGCCGAGGCCACCCCCGTCGCTACGAGCAGAAGGCCAATGCCGCCGATGGCGCCATAGATGCCGAGGCGCCGCTTGCGTCGCGCCTCGGGCGAGATGATGTCGAGCAGGGCCTGCATGGTGGGGAAGCGGGCCGCCGGATCGAGGCTGAGTCCGCGCAGGAGTGCCTTGTGAATGAAGCTCGGCACGCCCTTGCGATCGCTGGGCTGCTGCAGCTTGCCTTCGAGCACGCTCAGCGCCAGTTCACCCAACGAATTGCCGGGGAAGGCCTGGATGCCATACAGCGACTCGTACAGCACGACGCAGAAGGTAAAGACGTCGGTGCGCGCGTCGGTGGTCTGGCCGTTGAACTGCTCGGGCGCCATGTAGCGCGGCGTGCCCATGATCGCGCCGGCCTGCGTCATCGGGCTCGACAGCGTCTGGCTGTTGGCGATGGCTTGACGGATCTCGGCGGGAAGCTCGGCCAAGCGGTCGCCGCTCTTGCCGGCCCCGGCGGCCTTGGTCGGGCTGGCACTCTCCTGCTTGAACTCGCGAGCCAGGCCGAAGTCGACGACGCGCGGCCGCATGTCGCTGCCCAGCAGGCAGTTGTCGGGTTTGAAGTCGCGATGCACCAGGCCCGCCGCGTGTGCCGCCTGCAGGCCGCAGCCGGCCTGATAGAACATCTCGAGGATCGCTTCCCAGCCGTGGCCGCCGCGCTCTAGCCAGTCGGTCAGTGTCCCGCCCTCGGCGAACTCCATGGCCACGAAGACCTGCTCGAAGGCGGTACCGACGTCGTAGACGGCGATGACGTTGGGATGCGACAGCCGCGCCATGGCCTGGGCTTCGCGCTGCAGGCGGACGCGTCCCTCGCTATCCGCCGCCCGTCCGGAGCTAGCGTGCAAGAGCTTGATCGCCACCTTGCGGTTTAGCTCGGGGTCGTAGGCGGCGTAGACCACACCCATACCGCCGGCGCCGAGGCGCTTGACGACGAGGTAGCGGCCGATGGTCGCGCCCTTGGGCAGTTCGTTGGTCGAGGTCCCGATGGGCAGCGTGCTGGTCGCTACCGGGGGGGCTGGCGGAGCGGAGGCGGAGGTACTCATTCTCCGTCAGTTTATCGCAGCCGGCGGGGCAAGTGTGAGCCCGCGCATCGACGAGCGCTGTGTCGCTCGGCCACCGTCCGAGTTTGCTAAACTGCCCAGATGCACAGTCTTTCTGGGCGACGAGCTTCCAGCCAGAGTAACCGTCCACGGTCCTGGCGTCGGGCAGGGGCAGCGTGGGGCACGGTCCTTGCCTTAGCAGCCGGGCTACCCAGCCTTGGCTGTGTCACGGGGCGACCTGACTACACGGTCAACGTGCCGCCCAATGTGCTGTCGATCCGCCCGCCGCAGTCGGTGCTGTTTATCGAGGCCCCGCTATCGCTGGCGCCGCTTGAGCAGCAGGTTGATCAGGTCATCGCGCGAGTGGTGCCGCCGGGGCGGGGCGGCCAGCTGCGCATGGGCATCCTCGACGTCGGCTATCGGCTGAGCCGGCAGCCGACCAGCATCGTCGCAGCGCCGCCAGGCCTTTCGCTGCGCCTGCCGGTGACCGGCGATGTGTCGATCGGAGCCGGCTTTCTGCGCTGTCAGGCCGGGGGCGTGGGGGGGCTGTTTTCCGTCGGAGCGCGGCCGACCTTGGACTCGTCGGGGGCGCTGGTCCTGGCCGATACCCAGGTCGCGGTGTCGCCGCTTGGCGCTATCCAGTGCGCGGGGCTCTCGGTGCCTACCCCGAACCTGTTCTCGTCGATCCTCGACCCGATCTCGCAGGGGCTTTCGAGCGCGCTTCGGTCGTATCGCTTGCCGCTTGGCTCGCTGGTGCAGGAGGGGCTGCAGCAGCTCGCGACGCCGCGCAGCCTACAGCTGTCGGGACAGCCGGCCTGTCTTGACCTGGCGCCCTCGGCGCTGGTGCTTGCGCCCCCGGCTCCCGGCGAGCGGGCGGGGGTGGTGGCGCTCAAGCTAGGGGTCGAGGTGGCTCCGCGCCTGAGCCTGGGCGCCTGTCCGGCCGCGACGGCGCCCGCCCCGACGACGGTCAGCGTGCGCGACGCCAGCCTGGGCGAGGACTTCCGGCTGCTGGTGGCGGTGGCGGTGCCGGCTTCGGCGCTGGAAACCCGACTGCGGCCGCAGCTCGTCGGCAAGCGGCTGGGGGGCGGGGCGACGGCGGTCACGGTCACTGGGCTCCAGGTCGGCGATGCTTCGGGGCGCGTGCTGCTCAAGCTCGACGTGGTCGGCGCGTTCACCGGCGCGGTCTTCCTGTGGGGCACGCCCGAGGTGCGCGAGGAAGGCGGCGCCCACCTGCTGCGCGTTCCCGACCTGCGCCTCGCTGCCGAGAGTCAGTCGGCAATCGAGAACCTCAAGCTGCAGCTGGCGCAGCTGTGGGAAGGCGATCTGGCGGCCCGCCTGCGCGAGCAGCTGGTGCTGGACGTCAGCCGCCCGCTGGCCGAGGCGCGGCAGGGGCTGTCGGGGACGCTGCAGCTGCAAGGTGGGGGCTGGCAGCAGGTGGCCGGCACGCTGGGCGGTCGCGGCTTGTCGCTGAACTCGAACATCGCGCAGATCGTTCCGCAGGCCGTGATCTCGCAGCCCGGCGTGCTGGTCGTCCACACGCTGCTGGTCGGGCGGCTGCGGCTTGTCGTGCAATAACTCCCTGATTTATCTGTAAATCGGGGACTCCAAGGAATGCATCATCAGTCCGGGGTGCATTCCTGCTTTTATGAATAATGACAAAAAACCTAAGGGGGCAGTCGATGTCGGTATCTAAGTCTAGTATTCTTTCTACCGCACTCCTTTTGGGATGCGGGGGCGTTGCGGCCTGCGGTTCGCCGGCGGGCTATCTCGGTGCCGAGCCGACCCTAAGCGGCCAGATCCAGGGCTGGAGTCGCGGCAGTGACTTCGTACTGCAAGCCAACGTCCTCGCAGGGACGACCCTGATGGCAGTGGCGACGGCGCCGATCGACGCGATGGGAAACTTCAGCATCACCCTGCCGGGGGCGGCCACGCTGACTCCTTACCTGACGCCGCAGCACGTCGATGCCAGCCAGCCCATCCCCGGCTGTAGCGGTAGCAATGTGCAAATCAGTCCGCAGGACTTTTCGACTTTGGCCCTGCAGCTTAAGGCCGTGAGCGGAGCCACTAAATTATCGGTCACGCACGGCAGTAAGACCCCCAACGTTGTCAACGTTGGTTATATTTATTCCGATGTCGCGCTGACCGAGACGGGCAGCGTGAGCTGCATGTTTTCGACCACCACGATCCAAGAGACCATCGACATCCACTTTGGCGTCGGCTGGAACCGGGAATGGAGCTCAACCGGCACGAGCATCACGGTCTCTTCCGGGCCGCTGCCCGACGGAGTGGTGTGGACCGCGCAGTAGCCTGATCGCGGCGCGCACGGGCGGGCGGCAATGCGGCATGATGTTGCGATGTCAGCCTCGCAACGTTTGCAGTCGGCGCGCTCTGCGGCCGGCCTGCTGGGCAGCGCTCTCGTCCTGCTCAGTGGCGGGTGTGTGACCACGCCGCCGGTCCGGCCGACGCAGGGCGTTTCACAATCGCAGCCGACGACGCAGCCGACGACGCAGCCGACGACGCAGCCGACGACGGGACCCCAGTCCCCATCGGGTGTGCAAGGGGCGCTCGGAACGCCCCCGACCAGCGAGCCGAAGCCACCCCTGCCCCCGGTGCAAAGCTGGCCGGAGCTGCGTCTGCCCTGGGTCAACCCGGCGCGCTGCCTGAGCCGCTGTGACTATTCGCCGGGCGAGGCGCTGGTGCGCATCAGCCCAAGCGGAGAGGAAGATGCCCGCGGCAAGCTGCAGGTGGCGCGTCCGGCGCTGGCCCCGCTTCGGGCCCTGCTCGTCGCGGCGCGGCAAGCCGGCCACACCCTGCGCATCGAGTCCGCCTATCGCTCGTACAGCGAGCAAGAGCGGCTGTTTACGTCGATTAAAGAGATCGGCCGCGCCGCCCGCCCCGGGCACAGCGAGCATCAGCTGGGGACGACGATCGATCTGCGCCTGCCGACTTCCGCCGCCATCGCCTGGCTTGCTGAGCACGCGCCGGAGCACGGCTTTACGCTGAGCTATCCCCCCGGCAAGCAGCGCATCACCGGCTATCGCCCCGAGCCCTGGCATATTCGCTACGTGGGGGTGGAGCTAGCGCGGCTCCTGCAGAGTCGGGGCCTGATCCTCGAAGAAGCCTTTCGCACCCAGCCCAGCCTTGGTGAGTCGGGCGGCTGCGCCGACTGTCCCTCGCCCGCTTCCCGCAAGGAGTGTGGGGCGGTGACGAGCGCCGGAACGTGCCAAGGCAGCGTGCTTAGCTTCTGCTACGAGGGCACGCTGGCCAGCGTCGACTGTGCGCTGTCGGGAGAGATCTGCGGGACGGGGGCGCCGAGTGCTGGCTCAGTCGCGACCCCCGGGGCGACAGACTCCCCGGTGGCTAGCTGTCAGCCCGCGCCCAAGCCGGCGATCTCGGCCAACCTGCCCGCTGTCGCGCGCTAGATGCCGTTGGTCAGGCAGGTCGATGCGGCGATCGGCGCGACGCACACCAGCCCCGTACAGGTCTGACAGGCGTCGCAGTCGCCGTCCTTGGCGCAGACCTTGCCCGCGCACTCCTTGGTCGTCATCGAACAGGTCTCGCCGGCGGCCGTGTTGCAGTTGCTGTCCATCGTGCAGTAGCGCGCGTTCTCTTGCGTCGCCTTGTCGTTGGCCCCGACGCGCCGCGGGATGGCTTTGATGTACGTGTACAGCGCCAGCATGTCGTCATCGACGAGGCTCTTGTAGTCGGGCATCGGCGAGCCGAGCGGCCGCATGCTGGCTTCGTCGGCGTGCTTGGACGTGGTCAGCGTCTGCACAAACTGCGCGCTGGTCATCGACAGCCCCAGCATCTGACCCGACAGGTTGGTCGACATCGTGCGCACCGTGCCCAGCGTCGACTGCATCGCCATCGCGGTCGCGAAGACGCGGCCACCCGCCAGGAACATCGGGGCATTCACCTTACCCGCTGCCGTCGCTGGGTTGGTGTGACAGTTGTTGCAGTTGAGCAGCGTCATCAGGTAAGCGCCGCGCCCAAAGACGCGCTTGTTGGCATCGCTAAACAGCGCGAAGTTGGGCGGATCATCCAGCACCTGCAGCGCCTGACCGCGCAGCTCGCCAAGCGGATCGACGGTGTTGTCGGGGGGCAGCGGGCGCGACTGCGTGCCATCGGCGTAGGCGGTCGGCGATGCGGTCGGCGAGCCAGGCGCCGCCTTCATGTCGGCCATCACGGTATTGGCGACGGCCGGGATGGCCTTGAGGTAGGCGTACATGGCCTGCAGATCGTAGTTCGTCATCCAGCGATAGATGGTGTACGGCATGACCTGCAGCAGGCCGTTGTCGACGAAGTCTTTGCCGGTGCGCATAGACTCGATGAACTGATCCTGCGTCAGCTTCATGCCATTGGTCGCATCCGGCGTCAGGTTGCGGGCGTAGATCGGATTGGTCATGGTGCCGAACATGCGTCCGCCTGACAGGAAGCTTGCCGCCGTCGCGCCGTGGCAGTTGCCGCAGTTCAGCGTGACGACGAGATAGGCGCCGGTGCCCACCAGCTCCTTCTGATCGAACGGCATGTTCGAGGTGTCGATGGTGGCCGGCGAGAGTGAGAGCCCGCGCTGCGCCCGCACCGACAGGGTCGGCTGCACCGCCATGTCCGGGCTGGCCATCGCCATATCTTCGGACACCGCCATGTCGACATCGGTGGTCGCGGGGGTGTTGTTCGAACAGGCCCCGGCGAAAAGTACAGAAACCCACAGAGCGCGCTTCGCCATCATGTCGTAGCTCCTCTTCTGGAGAGCACTCCGCTGCCTTGCGGAGAGCCCCCAGAGCAAGTCCTGCCTGGGGGCGGATCTTCCCACGACATCACGCACCCTCTCACATGTCAACGACACGTATGCAGCTGCGCGGAAGTTTTGGCGGGCGCAGGTCTTAGCGTTTAGCGCGGAGGCGAGCGGAGCGAGATGGCGCGAGGACGGGAGAGAAGCGAGAGAGAGAGCAGCGAGGGGCAGAGAGGGGTGAGGAGAGCGGTGAGGCTCTCCTCACGGTGCGGCGTGGCCGGCGTGCCTGCGGCTAGACCTTAGGCTTTGGGCGCAGCGTGCTCGGGACGGCGGCCGCCGCCTCCGGGGGCTCGGTGCGAGCTGGGCTGGGTCGAGCGACGCTCACCGCCCTGCGGGTGACGGTGGCCAGCGCTGGCGGCGGGCCGACCTTGATCCGCGTGCGGTGGACGACGACCTGGCGGTCGCGAACCTTCGGGGCGGGCCGTCGGGGCACCGGCTGGGCGAGAGCCGCCGTGGCTGCTCCGCGAGGAATCCCGCGAGGGACGACCACCGCCGCCGCCACGTCCTTGGCCCTGCGAGCGTCCCGGTCGCTGCGGTCGGCCGCGATAGCCGCCACTTTCGCCGCTCGGTATGGCAAACGCCGGCGTCTCAAAGCCCGGCAGGTTCATCTGCTCAAGCGGTGCCGAGACCAGTTTCTGAATATCGCGCAGAAGCGGTGCCTCGTCCGCGGCCACCAGCGAGATGGCACGGCCCGGCGCGCCCGCGCGACCGGTGCGACCGATGCGATGGACGTAATCCGCAGCGACGAGCGGCAGGTCATAGTTGATGACCAGCGGGAGCTGCGCGATATCGAGCCCACGCGCCGCGACATCGGTGGCGACTAGGACCTCGACGCGACCCGACTTGAAGTCGGTCAGCGCCTTGACGCGCGCGTTCTGGCTCTTGTTGCCGTGAATCACGCCGACCTTGATGCCCGCCACTTCTAGCTGTCGCCCGACGCGATTCGAGCCGTGCTTAGTGCGGCAGAACACCAGCGTCTGTCCACTTTCGGGCTGCTGCAGGATGTGTGTCAGCAGCGCCCGCTTGTTGTCCTGCGTCACGTAGTGGACGTAGTGGCTGACGGTGACCGCAACGGTGTTCTTCGGCGTGACATCGACCTGCGCCGGATCGCGAGTGAACGACGCGGCAAGCTCTTGCACCTCGGGCGCGAGCGTTGCAGACAGAAGCAGCGTCTGACGCTGGGTCGGCAGCACCGCCAGGATGCGACGCAGAGGCGGCAGGAAGCCCATGTCCAGCATGCGATCGGCTTCATCGAGCACCAGGATCTCGATACGCGATAGATCGATGGTGCGCTGACCCAGGTGATCGATCAGGCGGCCCGGCGTGGCGACCACGATATCGACACCGCGCGACAGCGCCGACTGCTGCGGCCCGAAGCTGACGCCGCCGAAGATGGCCGCGACACGCAGGCGCAGCGGCGCACCATAGGCAAGCAGCGACTCATAGACCTGCAGCGCAAGCTCGCGCGTGGGGACCAGCACCAGCCCACGCGGCTGGCGACTCACGGTCGGTCCCGATGCACTCGGCGTCGCAAACAGGCGCTGGATCATCGGCAGGCCAAACGCGGCCGTCTTGCCGGTCCCGGTCTGGGCTCGGGCGAAGACATCGCGGCCCTCCAAGATCACGGGAATGGCAGCAGCTTGCACCGGGGTGGGGGTGGAATAGCCACGGCGAGCCAATGGCATAGCCAGGCTCGGAACGAGCCCTAACGAAACGAACGGCATGGAACAACACTCCTTTGGACCCAGAGCGTTTTCCCAAGACCGCGCTGCAGGGTTACGTGAACTAGAAAAGACGTACGCCAGAAAGAGGGGCGACTACGTGAATGCGCAGGAGACCGAGTGGTGAGGAGGATGAGTCCACAGGGAAAGCAAGGCAACAACGCAAACAGGAGTCACTCTAATCTCTTTTTTCCGTCCCGCCAATCGCGAACTGCGCGGAGTCCGGCAGTGCGCCGCCTTCCTGGCACCGCTGCGCAAGGTCGCGACTTGCATCCCGGCGCAGCGAAATGCCGTATCCTG
Source organism: uncultured Myxococcales bacterium (assembly GCA_937952145.1). Taxonomy (GTDB): domain Bacteria; phylum Myxococcota_A; class Polyangia; order Palsa-1104; family JAEUJZ01; genus JAEUJZ01. The sequence goes on along the minus strand of CALFYE010000225.1, from coordinate 57,895 downwards.
TCATCCACTCGTTTCCGTCCGCTGTAGCCCCATCTGCATCCGCAAGGAGAGCCTCTCATGAGCCAGAGTCCACAGTACGAGCTCCTGTATTTTCCCATCCGCGCTCGCGCCGAGCAGATTCGCCTGCTGTTTCACTTCAGCGGCACGCCGTTCGTCGACACCGGCGTGACTGACTGGCCAAGCCTCAAGGCCAAGACGCCGCTCGGTCAGCTCCCCATCCTGATCGATCGCAGCGGCGGCGATGGTGAAGCCGAGCTGGTGCTGCCGCAGAGCCAGGCGATTGTGCGGCACCTGGCGCGCAAGCTGAACCTCTATGGCGAAAACCTGCGCGAGCACGCGCTGGCCGATGTGGTCAGTGAGACGGTGCAAGACATCCGCGCCAAGTTTGTGTCGGTGGCCTTCGCTGCGCGCATGGGCTCAACCCCTGAGACGATTGAGAAGTACTGGTCCGAGGTGCTGCCGCACAGCTTGGCGCTCTTGGAGAAGCTGCTCAGCCGCAGCACGCAGCCGGCCGCCGGCTACTTCGTGGGGGCCAAGCCGACCTACGCCGATCTCTTGGTCTTCGACTTGCTCGACGGCAACCTGACCATGAAGCCGGCCTGCCTGGATGCTCATCCGGCCCTCAAGGCGTTCGTGGCGCGCATCGCTGAAAGCCCGAACCTGGCCAGCTATCTCGCCACGCGCCGACCTTCTGAGCTGAAGTCCAGCTAGCTCTCCTGCCGTTCCGCTCTGTCGGTATTCGCCCCCGGGCGGGCGGCGTCACTCCTCGCTCCTCTTTGCCCCTTAGGAACTTGGCATGTCGAACAGCATCTCTTCGTTGGCCATTGCCCAGCGCGCGACCCTGCGCCCGATCGTCGATGTGGCTGCCGAGCTAGGCATTCCCGCTGACGATCTCGATCTTTACGGCCGCTACAAGGCCAAGGTGCCGCTGCGACTGTCACAGCAGCCCCGCCGCGGTCAGCTGATCTTGGTGACCGGCATCAATCCCACAACGGCCGGCGAGGGCAAGACCACGACGACCATCGGCTTGGTGCAGGCGCTGCGTCGCTTAGGCAAGCGAGCCGTCGCCTGTCTGCGTCAGCCCAGCCTGGGCCCGGTGTTCGGGGTCAAGGGCGGGGCGACGGGAGCCGGGTATTCGCAGGTGCTGCCGATGGAGGACATCAACCTCCACTTCACCGGCGACTTCCATGCGGTATCCAGCGCGCACGCGCTCTTGGCTGCGCTGCTCGACAATCACCTGCATCACGGCAACGCACTGGGGTCGGATCTGTCGATGATCACCTGGCCGCGGGCCGTCGACATGAACGATCGCGCGCTGCGCCGCATTACCGTGGGAGTCGGCGGCGGGACCGCAGGCGTCGAGCGCAGCGACCGCTTCGTCATTACCTCGGCGAGCGAGATCATGGCGGTGCTGGCCTTGGCTGCCGATCTCCCGGACCTGCAGGAGCGCTTGGCGCGGATCATCATCGGCTACGGTGGGGGGCAGGGGAGCGCGCGGCGGGCCATTCGGGCCCACGAGATCGGTGCGACGGGAGCGCTGGCCCTCCTTTTGCGCGACGCTCTGCGCCCGAACTTGGTGCAGACGCTAGAAGGTGCGCCGGCCTTCGTACACGCCGGGCCGTTTGCCAACATCGCGCACGGCTGTAGCTCGGTGGTTGCGACGCGCACTGGACTGGGACTCGCCGACTATGTCGTGACCGAGGCCGGCTTCGGATCCGATCTTGGCGCCGAGAAGTTCTTCGACATCAAGTGCCGCAGCGCGGGGCTGGATCCGCGGCTGGCAGTGATCGTAGCCACGGCACGTGCCCTGAAATTGAATGGCGGGGCAGATGCAAAGAACTTGCAACAAGAAGACCTGACGGCCCTGCGCGCGGGGCTGCCGAACCTGGGCCGGCACATCGAAAACGTGCGGCAGTTCGGCGTGCCCGTGGTGGTCGCCATCAACCACTTTGCCGGCGATAGCGCGGCCGAGATTGCCTGCCTGCACGAGTTCGCGGCCAGCCAAGGAGTCCCCGCTGCGATAAGCGAAGTGGTGGCCCGCGGTGGGGAAGGGGGCGAGGCCCTGGCGCAGGCAGTGCTGCAGCAGTTATCGGCGAGTCCGGGCCAGTTTCGGCCGCTCTATCCGCTCTCGCTCTCGCTTCGCGAAAAGATCGAGACGATCGCTCGCTGCGTCTATGGTGCCGACGGAGTGGACTACAGCGAAGAGGCGGCCAAAGGCCTGGATCTGGCCGCCGAAAGCGGGCTGTCTGAGTATCCCGTGTGCATCGCCAAGACGCAGTATTCGTTCTCCGATGATCCCAAGCGCTTGGGAGCGCCGCGCGGCTTCCGGCTGCGCATAAGTGGCGTGGTCCCGGCGGCCGGCCCAGGCTTTGTGGTCGCGCGCTCGGGCGACATCATGACCATGCCCGGTCTGGGAAAAAATCCCGCGGCGCAGGCGATGCAGCTTCGACCCGACGGCACGATCGAAGGGCTGTTCTAGTCCGCTGGCCGTACCGGATGCCCACTGTCCCTGAACTTGGATTTGCAAAGGACTTGCATTTAGATGCTGCTCACGCTCTCAACGACGCATCAGCCCGCGACGGATCTGGGCTATCTGCTGGGCAAGAATCCGGCCCGGGTGCAGAGCTTTGATCTGGCCTATGGCACGGCGCACGTCTTCTATCCGGTCGCCACCCCCGAGCGCTGTACCGCGGTGCTGGCCTTGGATGTCGATCCGATTGGCCTGGTGCGCGGCCGGCGACCCGGCGAGACGGGCAGCATCGCCGAGTATGTGAACGATCGGCCGTACGTCGCCTCGTCGCTGCTCAGCGTGGCGATCGCGCAGGTGTTCAGCTCGGCGCTGTCGGGGAAGTGTCGCGACCGGCCGCAGCTTGCCGAGACCGCGATTCCGCTGCACATCGAGCTTCCCGTCCTGCCCTGTCACGGCGGCGAAGGGCTGCTGCGGCGGCTGTTTGAGCCCCTGGGCTACACCGTTTCGGCGCAGCGGCTGCCGCTTGATCCCAACTTCCCCGAGTGGGGCGACAGCCTGTACTTCCGGACCGCACTTTCGATCACCGCGCGGCTCTCGGATGTGCTGTCGCATCTGTATGTGCTGATCCCGGTTCTCGATGACGAGAAGCACTACTGGGTCGGTGATGACGAAGTGGAAAAGCTCGTCGAAAAAGGCGAAGGCTGGCTGGATCGCCATCCCGAAAAAGGCACCATCGCGCTGCGCTATCTCAAGCATCGGCAGACGCTGGCCCGGCAAGCCCTCGATCGCCTGCTGCCCATCGCCCTGCCCGAGGGGGCAACGGCCGAGGAAGAAGAGTCGGCGGCGGCGGTCGAAGAAGCCGGCGAGAGTCCACTGCGGCTCAACGACGCGCGACTGCAGAGCGTGGCGCAGGTGCTGATCGATGCCGGAGCGACCTCGGTGATCGATCTCGGCTGCGGCGAAGGCAAGCTCTTGCGGCTGCTGCTGCGCGACAAGCGCTTTGCGCGCCTGGCTGGGGCGGACGTGTCGCCGCGCGTCTTGGAAGTGGCGGCCCATCGGCTGCGCCTTGCCGACATGACGGAGAAACAGCGCGCCCGCATTCAGCTGTTCCAAGCCGCGCTGACCTATCGCGATCGTCGCTTTGCCGGATTCGACGCGGCTGCGCTGATCGAGGTCATCGAACACCTCGAAGTCGATCGCCTGCCGGCCCTAGAGCGCGTGGTGTTCACCCACGCCCGTCCGCGCACCGTGGTCGTGACGACGCCGAACGCGGAATACAACGCCAAGTGGAGCAACCTGCCACCGGGCAAGCTGCGCCACAGCGATCACCGCTTCGAGTGGACGCGGGCCGAGTTCACGACGTGGGCCGAGAGCGTGGCCAGCCAGCACGGCTATGCCCTGCGCATGCTGCCGATCGGCGAGGTCGATGAGGCGCTGGGGCCGCCAACGCAGATGGCGATCTTCAGCCTGGATCAGCCGGGTGATCCGCCCAGCCCACCGGGCAAAAGGCCAGGCGCGGGAAGAGTCGCAGACGCTGCGAGCAGCGACGATGCGGCGGCTTCGGAAGGAGTGTCCGCGTGAACCCCGAGATCGCCATTCCTGAGCTGTCCCTGGTGGTGCTGGTCGGCGCGTCGGGATCCGGCAAGTCGACCTTTGCTCGCGCGCACTTCCGACCGACTGAGATCGTCTCGTCCGACGCCTGCCGCGCGATGGTGGCGGACAACGAAAATGATCAGAGCGCGACCCCCGAGGCGTTTGAGCTTCTGCACTTCATCGCCCGCAAGCGCTTGGCGGCCGGGCGGCTGACCGTGGTCGATGCCACCAACGTGCAGAACGAATCCCGCACGCCGCTGGTCGCGCTGGCTCGCGAGCATCACTGCATTCCCGTCGCCATCGTGCTGAACTTGCCCGAGCGACTGTGCCTAGAGCGCAACCACGGGCGCAGCGACCGGTCGATCAGTCCGCACGCCGTGCGACAGCAGGTGGGCCAGCTTCGACGATCGCTGCGGGATCTCAAGCAGCAGGGCTTTCGCCACATCTTCGTCCTGGAGACCGAAGAGGAAGTCGCCGCAGCCCACATCACGCGCCAGCCGCTGTGGAACAACCTTCGGCAGGAGCATGGGCCCTTTGACATCATCGGCGATATCCACGGCTGCTATGACGAGCTCGCCGCGCTGCTGCGCAAGCTGGGGTACGAGCTAGACGACACGAGCTCGCCCCCGCGCTGCCAGCACCCGGCAGGGCGCAAGGCGGTGTTTTTGGGCGACCTGATCGACCGTGGCCCCAAGATCGTCGAGGTCCTGCAGCTCGTGATGGCCATGGTGGGGCAGGGCAGTGCGCTCTGCGTCCCCGGCAATCACGAAGCGAAGCTCCTACGCAAGCTGCGTGGCAAGGACGTGCGGATAAGCCATGGCCTGCAAGAGACGCTCGATCAGCTGGCGCGTCTTGACGATCTTGGCCGTGGGCAGATCGCGGACTTTATCGACGCGATGGTCAGTCACTACGTCCTCGATGACGGCAAGCTGGTGGTGGCGCACGCCGGGCTAAAGCAGGGCATGCAGGGCCGTGGATCGGGGGCCGTTCGCGAGTTCTGTCTGTACGGCGAGACGACCGGCGAGACCGACGAGTATGGGCTGCCGGTGCGCTACAACTGGGCCAACGACTATCGCGGTCGCGCGCTGGTGGTCTACGGCCACACGCCGGTGCCCTATCCCGAGTGGCAGAACAACACGCTGTGCATCGATACCGGCTGCGTCTTTGGCGGTGCACTGACGGCACTGCGCTATCCCGAGCGCGAGCTGCAGCAGGTCGAGGCGCTGCGCGCCTACTACGAATCGAAGAAGCCGCTGGGGCTGGTCGGCGCGGCCTCTTCCGGGACGCTCGGTCGGCCTGATGATCTTTTGGATGCCGAGGATGTGCTGGGCAAGCGCCGGGTCGAGACGCGCATCCTGTCCGGCGTCACCGTGCAGGCAGAAAACGCCGCCGCCGCGCTGGAGTCGATGAGCCGCTTTGCCGTCGATCCGCGCTGGCTGATCTACCTGCCGCCGACGATGTCGCCGTGCGAGACGGCCAAGAGCGGCCCCTACCTAGAACACCCGCGCGAGGCGCTGGCCTACTTCCGCGAGCAGGGTGTGCGGAGCGTGATTGGCGAAGAGAAACACATGGGCTCGCGGGCCGTCATCGTGCTGTGCCGCGATGAGGAGACCGCGCACAGCCGTTTTCGGATCCGCGGGGGGACGCGCGGCGTCTGCTACACCCGCAGCGGCCGTCCATTCTTCAGTGATGCCGCGCTGACCGAGGGGCTGCTCGATCGCCTGAGTGCCGCGCTCGATAAGAGCGGACTGTGGGATGAACTGGCGACGCGCTGGATTTGTCTTGATGCCGAAATTCTGCCGTGGTCGGCCAAGGCGCAGGAGCTACTGCGACGTCAGTACGCCGCCACCGCCACCGCAGCCGAGACAGCGCTGCCCGCGATGCTGTCCCTGCTAGCGCAGGGCGAGCCGACCGCGATGGCTGCGCTGCAGCAAAAGTTTGCCGAGCGCCTGGCTGCGGTGACCGACTATCGGGCGGCGTACCGTCGCTACTGCTGGCCGGCTCGCAGCTTGGCGGACTATCGCGTGGCGCCGTTTCATCTGCTGGCCAGTGAAGGTCAGCTGCATAGCGCTTGCGATCATGTCTGGCACATGGACATGCTCGCAAAGCTCGCGGCCGCGGACCCGGACTTCTTCCTGGCTACTCGCTATCAGGTCGTCGATCTGTCGGACGAGCATGCCCAGTCACAAACCATCGCCTGGTGGGAGCGCCACACAGAGAGTGGCGGCGAAGGCTTGGTCTTCAAGCCGCTCGACTGGATCGTCCACGGCAAGCGGGGCCTGGTACAGCCGGCGGTCAAGTGTCGCGGCCGCGAGTACCTGCGGATTATCTACGGGCCGGAGTACACGACGCCGCACAACCTGGAGCGCCTGCGGCCGCGCGGTCTTTCCGTCAAGCGTGGGCTGGCGCTGCGTGAGTTCGCCTTGGGCCTTGAGGCCCTCGCCCGCTTCGTCGAGCGTGCCCCGCTGTACCGCGTGCACGAGTGCGTCTTTTCCGTGCTGGCCCTGGAGAGCGAGCCCGTGGATCCGCGGCTATGACCGCGGTCGTCCGTGTTAGCGTCGGCCCGCATGTGGTCTTGGTTTAAACAGACGCTGGCCGAGCTGGATAGCGAAGCAGCGCAGGCGCGAGCCGCGCTTGGCCAGTCGGAGCGGGGCGGCGATCTCGCCCTGGGTCGCGAGGCGTGGCGGGTGCGCCAGATCCTCATCGTCGGGGCGGCCCTGCTCCTTTTGGGGTTTAGCTATGGCGATAAGCCCTACTTCGACAATGAGATCCTGCCGGCTGTGATGCCGCACTTGGCGGCGCGGGGACGATGGTTTTTCTCGAAGTATCGCGAGCTCAGCAGCTACAGCTACTGGGCCATTGCCAAGCTCTTGGGCTTTGGCCTGCTACCTCTTTTGCACCTTCGACTACTTGGCGAGCCCATCGCTGACTACGGCCTGCGCTGGCCACGACACGCCGAGCGCCTGCCGTTTCGCCACACCTATCTCGTGTGTTTCCTCGCGCTGTTTCCGGTGCTGGTGGCGCTCAGTTACAGCCCGAGCTTCACTGCGACCTATCCCTTCTATCGCGAGGCCAGTCGCAGCGGCTTTGACCTGGTGAGCTGGGAACTGCAGTACGCAGCGACTTTTATCGCCATCGAGTTTTTCTTCCGTGGCTACCTGCTCTTCGGTCTGTTTCGCGCGCTCGGCAGCCACGCCATCTTCGTCTCGGCTGTGCCGTATGCACTGATTCACATCAACAAGCCGGCGAGCGAAGCGCTGGGCTCGATTTTTGCCGGGATCCTCTTGGGGACGCTGGCGCTGCGCACGCGCTCTTTGTGGGCTGGTGCGGCCCTGCACATGGCAATTGCCCTATCGATGGATTTTCTGAGCCTGTGGCGTAGCGTGCCCCGCCCCTGACCGCGCCTCGGGTGCGTGCTAGGTGCGCGAGATCGCCCCCTCACTTTCGTAGATCGTTAGCGAAGGCAGCGAGGTCGAGCGCCTCCGCAGCCAGGGCTCTCCGGGCAGCTCTAGTCCGACGGTGACGACGATGACTGCCTGTCGTTCGGCCAGCGCGCGCAGTGCAGTCAGCACCTGATGCAGCGTGGTGCCGCTAAACGGCGAATAGAGAAAGAAGACCGATCCTTCGAGTCGCACCGAGGCGGCATCTGCGCACTGAAACGTCACCCCCGCTAGCTGCAGGGCCTGAGCACAGGTCTGCGCCGCTGCCACGAGTTGAGCTTGGATCTCGATGCCATGAGCCGGGGCCAAGGACAAGAGGTGGGCCAAGAGGACGACGCGGCCTAGACCCGCACCGAGATCGACGAAGCGATCGTGAGCGGACAGCGGCACCTCGGCCACCATCGCCAAGATTTCATCGACGCCCGATGGCAGATAGGGCACGGCGCCACGCGGCAGCCCCGGTTCGTCGGGCGGGGCCTCTGGCAGACCGAGGAGGGTATCGACGAAGCACTCACGCTCCGCAGCCGGTACACCCAGCAGCAAGGCGCGAAGTTCGCGACCGCGCAGCGTGCCCTGCCGCACCAGCGCCTGTGCTGCCTCGGCCTGGGCTTGCTGCCGTGGGTTCATCCAATGGCCTAGAAATAAGTGATGTCCCAGTGGCTGCCCTCGTCGGCGTACAGGTTGCCCGCTGCCGACTTGTAAAGCGGCGCGCCGTCCCCTCGCAGGCCAATGTACGAGAAGTTCTTGTGGATGTAGTTCGTCACGCAGCTCGTCGGGGAGACGTCAACCTTGTAGCCGTTCCAGTGACTGTAGGTGCCGGAGGCGTGGCCGATCTCCGTCCCTCCGGTGATGGTGATGGCACAGCCACTGGCCTTCTTTAAGGTGATGATGCCGTTAACGGTGGCGGAGTTGATCTGCTCAAACGAGGTGCAGTTCGAGCGATTCCGATTCGTGCAGCCGCCGCTCGAATAGACGCTGATGCCGGCGGCGCGAATCATCGCCGCAGCGTCGGACTGCGAGAGCTTCGCCGGATCGCTCTCGACCTGATCGGGAGCGAACTCATCGCCCGTGTCTTCAGCTTCCGAACCATCGGCAAAGACGTTGGGGGCCCAAAGGGCGGTCAATGCAAAGGCGGATACCGCGGTGACGACTAGCTTGTTCATGGGAACCTCTCGGCCGTTGGGGTGAAAACGGGCCATCCGCTGCAGCGGCCCGGAACCCGGAGTCGTACCGTCGCAGCACCGCCCCTGGCAACGCAAATCGCGGCCGAGCGCAGCCTATCTGGCTGGCCGGCAGCCGGGCCGGCGGGTGGGCTAGTCGACAGGACCTTCGCCGGAACGGCGATCGCTGAGCAGGCTCATCGACTCGATATGCGGCGTGCCTGGATGCATGTCGTAGGGCGTGCAGTGTCGCAGGCCATACCCCGCCGCCGTGAGGATGCGCAGATCGCGGGCCAAGCTCTCGGGAGAGCAGCTGACATAAGCGATGTGCAGCGGGCGCAGCCCGAGCAGCGCGGACAACACCGGCTCTGTGCAGCCACGGCGCGGTGGGTTCAGTAGCGCGAAGGCGAGCGGGTTGAGCTGATTCCTAAGTGCTGGCTCCGCCAGTCTGACCTCAGCGGCGCCGGCCAGAAAGCAGGTCTGGGCGCTGGCGTTCATGCGCTCGGCTGCCGCTTTCGCGTCGGCGATGGCGCTCTCGCTCCACTCCAGTCCGAATAGCTGGCTGGCGGGAATGCGCGATAGCACGGTGAGCCCCAGCCCGCCCACACCGCAGTACACATCGAGTATGCGTCGCGGACCCTGCCCGGGAATGTGGGAAGCAAGCTGTGCAAGCTCAGAGGCCACGTCGCTGTAGATGCGAGCCGCGGTGGCGCGGTTGACCTGAAGAAAGGAACGCGCTGAGACACGTAAGGGAATGACTCCCAGCTCATCCCACAGATAGGGTTGACCGTGCAGAACGCGGTCGGCAGCCGATGCTTCTGTGCTGACTTCATCGTCCGAAAGGAGTGCGTTACCCTGGCTCCGATTCTGATGAAGGACGATGCTCCCAAGCTGGGGACAGGCTTGACGCAGCGCTGAGGTGAGCCCAGCCAGCTGTGACTCCGCCGGCAGCTCAGCCACGACGAGGCTCAGCGCCTGTGCGCCGTCAGCGGTCTCGCGCAGCAGGACGTAGCGGAGGCAGCCCTGCCGGAGATCTTCCTGGTAAGGGAGCAGGCCTGCCCGGCGTAATTCCTGCTGGAGCGATTCGATCGTTGCCGCCAGCCCCGGCACATGAACGCGGCACTGTGCCATGGGTACGACGGCGTGAGTCCGTGGCAGATAACTCCCAAGGACAAGCAGGCCTGACCTTGGCTCGCGGGCGGCGATGAGCTTGACGCGGCTACGGTACTCCGGAACGCTCCCCGCCCCATCGTGCCCCGGGGAGCCCACACAGCTGCGGAGCGGCTCGTCGGAGTCAGACTGTATTAGGATCTCGCCGAGGGCTGTTCGGACCCGCCCCTGTTTCCAGCGCAGCTGAGCCGGGTAGGACAAGTGCTGTAGGGTGCAGCCACCGCAGACTCCATAACCGGCGCAGATCGGAATCTGGCGCTCGGGACTCTGGGAGAGTCTCTCCTGCAGCGTTGCCCAGGCCTGGGGATGATGCGGACTGATGTGCGAGATGAGTACCTTCCCATGTTCATCAGGCAAGAGCCCCGGAACATGCAGGTCGAGTCCGTCCACCAGCCCCCGTCCCGCGCCGTGCTCGTCGAGATCTGTCGCATGCACCGTAACTACCTCGCCGACCCGCGGCCGCAGCGGATGGGGGGGACAGAGCGCTGTGCTGGGAGCTGGTCGGGACCCTGCAGGGGGTTGCGCGGGGGCCCTAGGAGGGCTGTGCGGAGCCTCCTTGGGAGACTCTGGGGGCGGGTCAATCCGGCTCTGTCTGCGCTGGCCGAGCGGCATGGTCGCACCATAACAAGACGTACGGTATCCGTCGAGAGATCACTTAAGCCTACCCGGCTGATGGCAGGATTTCGGTTCCTGCGGAGTGTCCATTTTCTGGGAGTGAAGCACATATTTGCGGATGCAGCTTTCGCGCTTGTGACGCTTCGCGCCGTTGTGTACTGTTCGTAACAGTGCAACTTCGGAAAGAAAGAAGAGGACTCCCAATGGCTAGCAAGACCACGAATGCTTCTGAGCTGACTCGCCTTATCAACCAGCTTCGTCAGGAGCGGCAGCAGCACGAGCAGGCGATCGCCGAGATCGACGCGACCTTCCAGGCGTTCGGCATCGCCCTGGGCGGCGGTCGGGCAGCCGCAGGGGGCAAGGGGAAGGGCAAAGGGAAGGGCAAGGGGCGTGGGCGCCCGGCCGCAGCAGCCGCGACGCCGACCAAGGGGCGTGGCAAGGGCCGAGGCAAGGGCCGGGGCCGCAAGGCGGGTGGCAAAAAGGGAGGGGCTCGGGTTCCGTGGTCGCGGAAGTTCCCGATGACCGGCGATGAGCTGATCCTGAACTTCATCCGCGATAAGGGTGGCGCCACCACCGAAGAGATTCGCAAGCACTGGGAATCGGCTGGTCGGCGCGGCAAGGCGGAGAACAACCTGACGCTGCTCATCAAGAACGGCAAGCTGAAGCGCAGCAAGCTGGAGAGCAGCAAGGGGCGCGGCAGCCTCTATTCGCTCTCGTAACTTAGGAACGACGCCCGCAAGCGGTGGATTCTGCCGCCACCAACTCAGCGGGCGATGTCATTCTGGCCATTCCTTTGGGTTGGGAAGTTCCCTTCCTAAGGAGTGCTGGTCGGAACCCGCAGCGGGCTACGTCCGCGGCGTCGCTGTTAGGCTCCCATCACAGAGTCGCAGCGAATAGTTCGGCTAGTTCGGCGTAGTGCCGCTCTGCCAGTGCGGCGTCATAGCTCGGCAGATCGGGTACGCAGAAGCCGTGGCGGCCTGGATAGGTCTCGATGTGATGGCGGACCTGCGCAGCTTGCAGAACCGCTGCCAGTCGCTCTTTCGAGGCCTCGGAGAACGTGGCATCTTCCTGGGCTCCGACCACCAGCACGCGGGCCCGGATCTGTGGGGCACCCAGGTGCGGGCTGTCTGCAGCGTCGGTCACGAGATGGCCTCCATGGAAGCTGGCGACGGCGCCAAGCTGGGAACCGAAGAGGGCCGCCGCTCGCAGCGCGATGTGTCCCCCCAAGCAGTAGCCGACGATACCGGCTGGCCCGGGGCGAACATCCGGGCGACTGCGCAAATAGTCGAGGGTTGCGCTGAGATCGGTACGGACGTGGTCGGGCTGGGTCGCTGAAGCAAAGTAGCGATCACGAAAGCGGCTACGTAGCTCCTGATCGGAAAATAGGAGCGGCAGGAGGCTTGGGACATCGCGCGGCACCCCGGCCGGCACCAGATCGAGGATCGAGCCGACGCGGTGGTACAGGTCGGGCAAGGCGACGACGTAGCCAGCGGCGGCGATGCGGCGGGCCATCTGGTACAGCGTCTCGCGAGGACCAAAGCCGTCCATGGCGAACAGAACCGGAGGCAGGGGAGCAGATGTGGCGGGTCGGAACAGCGCTAGCGTGAAGGGGCCATCTGATGTCGTCAGTTGAATCGACTCGCTATTCATCATATCGTCACCCAAGGTGTCGATTTTGGTCACCCAAGGTGTCGAATGTCAACCCGCCGTCTCCCCCGTCAGCCCCCCGATGATCGACCGCTGCTAACGCTGCTGTCTCTCGCGACGCAGTGCGAACGAGGGCGGCTTGTCACGCGCTTGTCCACGCTGGGTTTTACCGACATTGCGCTTCCGGGGGCGCGCCTGTTAGCCAGCTTGGCTGCCGGGCCGCGCAGCATTGCGGGGCTAGCTGAGGCGACCGCCACTACCAAGCAGTACACCGCCCGCGAGGTGGCTAAGTTGGCCCTGGCGCAGTACATCAGCGTCGGCCCTTCGATGGACGATCGCCGCGAGCGGCAAGTCTTTCTGGCGCCACGCGGGCGCGAGCTCTTGGCCGCATCGCGGAAGATCAAGCGGACACTCGACGCCCGGATTCGCCGGCAGCTGGGGACGGCCAACACGGCGCTTTTGCGCAAGCTTCTGCGACTCTTGATCGAGGACTAGGCACGAAGAATCAGTGAAGCTGGGGCGACTCCCAAGTGGCTCACGGGAGGGGAGGCGGCGTTACTGCGAGCAGCGGACGTTGCGGCAGTGCATCTCATGGCTGGCATCCGCGCACTGCTTGCGGACCAGCGCTTCGGCCTGGCCACGGCTCTGCGCCGTCTGCACATACGTCTGGCCGAAAGCGCTGACAGTACAGGTCCAGGGTGGTGCCGGTGGCGCGACGACGACCGGCGGCGGCGGCGGGGCGGCCTCCAGGTTGTAGACGCGCTGCTGCAGCTGCATGACGGCGCGCTCCAGGTCATAAACGCGCTTTTGGAGCTCCTGCACGGTGTATCCGCGATAGTCGCGGCCCATGTAGATGCGGTAGGGAGCCTCATCGGCTAGAGCGGTGCTGGAAACGGCAACAGCGGCGAATAGGGACAGCCCAAGTAGACGGCGAATCATGTGCGGCTCCTTGTTTTGGGGACGATGCAGCCTGAGACGGTTCCCCAGCGCCGCAATTCATGCGCCGGCGCAGCCTGCTGACTTCAGCGTCGAGAGGAGGGAACGGGATGGCATCTTAGGCCTTCCGGCATCATAAGCGGTTTGCGGTGCCGGGTGGGAACTGCCAAGGGGGACCCACCCATCGCCGAATGCGACGGACCAGACCTCCGTGGAGGTCTCCGCCATAGATATTGACCGGCGGTGCGTAGTTTGATACTCAATGCGGCTTGCTAGCTGTCGCTAGCTTTAGGCCCTTGTCGCATGCCGCAATCGCTCTGTCGCATTCCCTTCTGCAGCGACAAGCTGTCACTATCCCCGTCCCACGGCGCTGAGCATGCGCGCCTGCGTCCCCCGCATTTTTCGGAGGCATCCTCGTGATCTTGAACCTTGTTTCGGCCGGAATCCCGCTGCCCGCGCTGGCAGGCGGGAGCGGGTCATTCGGCGTGAGCAGCCTGCTTGCCGACGGGGGCGCACCGCCTTCGGGACTGTTTGCCGGCGGCAATATGGTGATGCTGCTCGTCATGTTCGGCATCTTCTACTTCCTGCTGATTCGTCCCCAGCAGAAGCGCCAGCGTGAGCACGGCGACTGGCTGAAGCAGCTCAAGAAGGACGACGAGGTCGTCACCACAGGCGGCTTGTGGGGCAAGGTCAAGGGTGTGTCCGACAACAGCCCGTACGTGACGCTGGAGCTGCAAGAGAAGGTTCGCGTGCGCGTGCTGCGCTCCCACATTGCAAGCAAGGCCCCAGCCAACGAAGGCAGCGGCCCAGCTGAGCAGAAAACGGCTTAGACGGGGATACGTCCGATGGAACGAGGCTTTTTCTACCGTGTGGGCGCATACGCGCTGCTGACGCTTCTGTCGATGGTGGTGCTGATCCCAACGCTGGCCGACTGGACTCACCGCAGCGATCGCTTGCCAGCTTGGTTTCAGCGCGCCTTCACGCGCAAGATCGCGCTGGGCTTGGATCTTCAGGGCGGCTTGCACTTGGTGTACGAGGTGCAGGTCGATAAGGCCGTCTCAGACAAGGCGGATCGCATTGCCGGCCAGATCGAAGAGAAGCTGGCCAAGGACAAGAAGGTCAAGGGCGTCAAAGTGATTCGCGAGGGTGACGGCGCTGAGTTGAAGTTGCGTGTCACCTTCCAGAACAAGGCAGATGCCAAGAAGCTGGACCGCTCCTTCGATCGCGACTTCCAGCGCTACATCACGCGCGACAGCAACAGCGACGAGAACGGCGAAGTCATCTTCCGCATGGACGCCGACTACGTCGATGAGCTTCGCGGCTACGCCGTCAGCCAAGGCGTCGAGACCATCAAAAACCGAGTCGACAAGCTCGGGGTCTCTGAGCCGGTCGTGCAGCGCAAGCAGAACGACATCATCGTCGAGCTAGCCGGTCTGTCGCAGGGCGACTTCGAGCGCGTCAAGGGCCTCATCGGCAAGACGGCGCAGCTTGAGTTCAAGATGGCGGACGATGGCAGCGAGTACATGCAGAAGCTTGGGGCCTACGCCGATAGCAAGAAGGCGCAGTACTCCGGGCTGGATGTCGGCTACGACGCCTGGCAGCAGAAGGACACTGGGCAGCAGCACGCGGATGTCTATCTGAAGAGCAAGGACAAGGCGGTGCTCGAGAAGTTCTTCAAGGAGCTTCCTGCTGAGAATCAGGTGCCGAGTGATCACGAGATCCTCTTCGAGCAGTCCTCGCGCTACAACGACGAGGGCCAGGAGACGCAGGACAAGATCTGGCGCAGCTACTACCTGCACCGTCGTGCTGAGCTGACCGGCGAGTACCTTACAGACGCCGAGGTCTCGTACGACCAGAACATGCGGCCGGAAGTGTCGATCACCTTCGACAGCGAAGGGGCGAACCTGTTCGAAAAGGCGACGGGGGCCAATATCGGTCGCCGGATGGCCATCATCCTCGACGAAAAAGTGACCTCAGCACCGACGATCGAAGGCCGCATCGGCGGCGGTCGCGCTCGCATCACCCTCGGTGGCTACAGCGATCCGTATCAGCTACAGCAGGAAGCCAAGGACCTAGTCGCCGTGTTGCGCACCGGTGCTCTGCCAGCCCCGCTGCGTAAGACATTCGAGACCCAGGTTGGTCCATCGCTGGGGCCCGAGGCAGTGAACAAGGCCAAGGTGTCGATGATCATCGGCGCCCTCGCCGTCGTGCTGTTCATGTTTGTCTACTATCGGGGCTCGGGCACCATCGCCAACGTCGCCATGGTGTTCAACGTGGTCTACCTGCTGTCGATGATGGCGATGTTGCAAGCGACGCTCACCCTACCGGGCATCGCTGCCGTCGTGCTGACCATCGGTATGGCCGTCGACGCCAACATCATTATCTACGAGCGCATCCGCGAGGAGATTCGCGCCGGAAAGACACCCCGCGGTGCGGTGCAAGAAGGCTTCAACCGCGCCTTCTGGACGGTGTTCGATGCGCACGTCACGAACCTGGTGGCCGGCATCGTCCTTTATTCCTACGGTACGGGTCCGATCCGCGGCTTCGCTGTGTCGCTGATGGCCGGTATCGTCTGCAACCTTTTCACGTCGGTCTGGCTGTCGCGGGCCATGTTCGACTGGATGGTCGGCCGTAAAAAGGTCGCCCAACTGAGCATCTGAGGAATCCGCCATGGCCAAAAAGCCCGAGTTCTTCGAACTGATTCGGCCCGACCACAACTTCGACTTCGTCGGCAAGACGAAGCCGCTCTTGGCGACGTCGGTCCTGCTAGTGCTGTTGTCGTTCCTGATGCTGGTGATCAACACCTTGCTGCCGGGACGCGGTCATGCGCTTAACTTCTCGGTCGACTTCCGCGGCGGCACCGAGATGCGTATCGACTTCACGAAAGATGTCGATCCATCGCAAATCCGTGAGGCCATGGATGCGGGCGGGTTCAAGGACACCGAGGTCGTGCCCCTGACTGAGTTCAAAGGCGCCTTCCTGACCCGCTTTACCGCGGTTTCGCCGTTGTCCCCCGAGCAAGCGCAGAAGGCCGAGAACATGCTGCGCGAAAAGCTGGGCAAGGATACCGTCCGCAAGTTTGAGTTCAGCGAAGGTGGCGACAAAGCCTATCTGCGTCTGAGCAAGCCAAGCGAGCCAGATGCGATTCGTGGAATCTTGACAGCCGCTGGTGTGACGACGAATGCGGTTCAGCGCTTCGGCCGGGCCGAGGACAACATCTATGAGATTGTTCTCAGAGGTCTCGATTCTGAGGTCCGCAAGGCTCTCGAAGCCAAGTTCGGGGCCGGCTCGGTGGCGCAGATTCCGTCGGTGGGTTCGGTGGGTGCGAAGGCTGGCGAGGATCTACGCAACAACGGCATCATCTCGCTGCTCGCCGCCATCGGCTTCATCATGCTGTACATCCTGGTCCGCTTCGACTTCCGATACGGACCCGGTACGGTCATCGCGCTTCTGCACGATGCCATCCTGGTCATGGGCGCTTTTGCAGTGACCTACAAAGAGTTCTCGCTGACCACCATCGCGGCCATCCTGACGGTCATCGGTTACTCGATGAACGACACCATCGTCGTCTTCGACCGTATCCGTGAAAACGCCAGCCGGCTGCGCGACAAGAAGTTCCCCGAAGTGGTGAACACCTCGGTCAACGAGACGCTGTCGCGAACCATCCTGACCTCGATGACAGTGTTCTTCGTGACCCTGGCCATGAACATCTGGGGCACTGGCGTCATCCGCGACTTCGCCTTCGCCATGAATGTCGGCGTCATCGTCGGTACCTACTCTTCGATCTTCGTGGCCAGCCCGATCTTGATCTGGCTGAACGAGAAGTCGATTGCTAGCCAGAAGAAGGGCAGCCAGCGTCCGAAGTCCAGCACCACGCCGGTCTAAGTTCCTTGCTACACTGACGGCGCACCTGAAGGAGTCTCCCCCATGCGAAGTCGGATCTTGGCGTTTTCTGCAGCGGTTGTGGTTGCCGCGGCAGTCGGTGGCTGTGTTCCCAAGCCCAAGCAGGCCTACAGCAACGACCAGATCAAACAGCTAGAGTCCTTGGAAGAGCTCATGCGCGTGCAGGCCGAGGCTGCGGACCCGCAGTTCGGTCGCATCGGCCAAGCCAGCTTCAGCGAAGCGGAGTATGCGAACCTGGGCGTGCTCGGCCAGAAACTGCAGGCTACATCCGAGGCCATCACTAGCCGCTTCAGCCAGAATCGTCCTCCGTCGTTTTCAAGCTATGCCAAGCGCCTCGGAGAACAGGCGGCCGAGCTATTCACAGCCAGCCAAGCCAAAGACGCGGCCAAAGCCTCGGCTGCACTTGCGGGTATCCGCGAGACCTGCAAGACCTGCCACAAAGAGCACCGCTAGGTCGCTCGGATTTCTGCGGCCAGCCTCTCTCGCTGCTCCCGCTTTCACTGCCCTTCAAATCATCGAGAACCCAGCAGATCCCGCTTCCATTGGCGGTACCTGATCGCGTGCACTGTCGAGCCGTCGTCCGAGCAGAGCGACGCTATCCGCGAGCCGATGCGGGGCTAGTTTCGTTCAGAGGGCGGCGTGCTCTGCAGCTCGGCGATGAGGCGCATCAGCGCATCTGCAACCATGTCGATGCGCAGCGCAACATCGCAGCAGTGAAGTAGGCGCAGCCGCAGCCGTGGGTCGGAGAGTAGCGAGGCCGCCAGCACGTCACTCAGCTCGCCGGCGGTACGCGCCATCTTGGTCAGCTCGACGAGTGCCGGGCCGCCCTTGGGCAGCAGGACTGAGAGCTTCTGGACGAGTGCGGTGAGTGTTCGTTGGCCCTCGTTCAGGTCGTAGCTCTTGCGCCAGTGATCGAAGAGCTGCACCGCTTGAACTTCGCGAAAACTGGCCAGCGGGGGGAGCTCGGTCTCGATGCGGATGCGGGCCATGCCCAAAAGGAGAATGTTGTACGTGCCATCCGGGTTCTGGCGGTGGGCCACGATGCGGCCAACCCCAGCGGTGCGGCGAATTGGCGGCCGGCCCTGATAGTCCTCACGGTACCCCGGTAACAGCGAGGCGATGGCCATCGTGCCACCACTGCGCAGGCAGTGCGCGGTGAGCTCGCGATAGCGCGGCTCAAAGATGTAGAGCGGCAAGAGGGCGCGCGGGAACAGCTGCACGCGATACAGCGGGAAGATCGGCAGCTTGGGCAGGTACTCTGCAAGCCGCCGCGTTAACTTTTGGGGCCGAGCGATGATCAAGAGTTCTCGCTAGTCGATGCCGCTGCTGGCGGCGCTGTTTCAGAGCAGGTAGAGGCCGCTAGCCGCCGCTTCGTCGTGTCGTTCGCGTCTTGCCGCCGGCTGCCGTGGGGGCTCCACTTGGCACCTGCGGTAACGTCCAGATGTGGTGGAAGCTGGGTGGGGTGGTGGAAAGGCTGGGGAGCTCGCAGCTTGTGCAGGCTTCCAGACCGCGCGGATCGTCGCAGTGCGCGCACTGATCGAGGAGCTGAACCGTAGCGCCGAGCTCGCGGCTTAGGCGCTGGATGATCGTCGCCTTGCGTGAGAGTTCCTGAAGATGAGTGCTTAGCAGGCTCTGCACGGCGGTGGCTGACTGCTGGGGGGTGGTGCCCTGCTCTTTGGCCAGAAGGACCGTGCGGATCTCCTCAATCGACAGCCCGCAGGCGCGGAGGTCGATGACGAGACGCAGGCGGTCCAGCTCAGTCTGGGCGAACCAGCGGTGTCCGCCGGGCGAGCGAGCCATTGTCTGAATCAGTCCCTGTGCCTCATAAAACCGCACGGCACGCGCGGTGGTGTTGGCACCACGCACCATGGCTCGCAGCGTGAGCCGCTGCTTGGGGGCATCTGGTGCCTGTGCGCGTGGGGACATGCTGGGTCCTATACTCGACGCGGCGAGCAAGCTTTGTCAATTGCAGCGCCCTACCGAGGCAGCGATAATGGCGGCCATGGGACTTCTAGGCAGTGTCATGCTTCTTCTCGTCGCCGCCTTGGCTTGCGAGCGGTCGCTAGGCAAACACCTGCCTAGCCTACGCTTTTGGCTGCAAGCGCTGTCGCCCCTCTCTGGGATGTTGGGCATCGGGGCTGCGGTGAGCGGGCTTTATTGCACCATTAAGATGGTCGCTTACCTGGGCTTCATCCGTTATGCGCCGGTGGTCTACATCGGCAGTCTGGCGGCAGGTCTGGCGTCGTTTCTTCTGGGATTGCGCTTTGGCTACACCATGCTGTTTCTGTGGTTTGGTCAGAAGCTCTCCGCGGGGCAGCGGCGGCTCGGCGAGCGGCTACACGCTCAGCTGTGCGAAAACGAGACGACACTCGGTGCGGCAGGACTGGTGTTCGGAACGTTCTGCGCGCTGCTCAATATCGTGAAGTAGGGTGTGGCGCAGCGGCGCCTGTCTGCTCTGCCTCATTTTCGGCCTGATCTCGCGGCCGGCGCAGGCTGCTCACAGCTTTCGCCTGGAACTGTCGCCGCGTTTTCTTACGCCCGACGATATCGCACCGCTTTCGGCATTTCTGCGTCAGGTTGAGCGGACCGTTCCCCCCCGTGTTCAAGCGCGCATAGCCCAGACAGTCGTGGTCTCGTTCGATCATGCTCCCGAGGGAGACGCAGCCGGGGAAGGGCGCGAAGTACGGGTACCCAGGTGTCCGGAGGAGGACTCTGCCGTTCGTGCCGCGACGCCACCACCGTCGCAGGAGCTCGGGTTCCTGCAGCTGGCAGGCGACCGCGGATCGCCGCACCGCATTCATCTGCACCGCGGCTTTGCGGCCGTCGTTCGTGCAGGTCCCGACGAAAAGACGCGCTATCCCTGCGGCCATCGCTCGCTGTATCGGCTGGCCGTGGCCACCGTGCTGCACGAGGTGATGCACGCCTACGACGCCCAGGTGGGGCTCAGTGACGACCCGCGGTATCGCCATCTGGTGCGCTTCGATCGACAGGGCATCCTGCGCCGTCTTACGCCTCGGAACCAGCTGTGGTCTCGCTCACCCGACCCTTACGAGGGACACAGCCTGGCCGAGAGCTTGGCGGTAAACGTCGAGTATTTCTTGCTCGATCCTGAGTATCGCTGCCGACGGCCCGCCAGCTACCGCTTCTTCGAGCAGGCACTGCGCTATCGGCCATATCCCCAGGCCGCTTGTGAGCAGAACTACACCGTGTACTACCGCGGTGAGGCGCTGTCGCTAAATCCCGAGCGGATCTACCAAGTGCACTACGTCTTGGCGGCCCGCGGCCAGGGCATCGGCAGTCGCTTTGGTCACAGCATGTTTCGCTTGGTGGTGTGCAACGAGTCGCGGACGAAGGTAGGGCCGGAGTGCATGGCCGATGTGCAGGACCACATCGTCATCGGCTTTGGCGCGAACCTGGGGGGGGAACTGCAGATCTCGCCGTGGAAGGGGCTGACGGGCGGCTACCTCTCGCAGCTCTTTATCAAGCCCTTTCCGGTGGTGCTGATCGAGTACACGGAGCAGGAGCTGCGCGCCCTGGACAGCCTGCCCTTGCGTCTCTCGTCCGACGAGCAGCGCCAGCTTGTGCTGCGGGTGCTGGAGATCTACTGGAGCTACGCCAGCCGGTATTTTTTTCTGAGTAACAACTGCGCGAGCGAGTCGCTGAGCCTGCTCAAGAGCGCCAGCAGCCATCCGGGACTGCAGCGCATCCACGTGATCTCGCCAAGCGGTCTGCGTGATGAGCTACTACGCAACGGGATGATCGAGCTGCCTCCGCCCCCTGAGCAGCTGACGGGCGAGGCTGCGCAGCGCCAGCGCGAGCGGGAAGGGCTCTATTTTCCCTCGCAGCTAGGGCGATATGAGGCCGCCTACGCCGCTCTGCGTCCGCTGCTTCCGGCGAGTGCCCCAACCACGCTGCGGGGATATTCAGAGCAAAGTGATGCGCGACAGCGACGGGCCTGGCTGGCGGCGCTGTCCTCGCTACCCAACGAGACGACGGGGCAGCTTGCAGCGCAGGCATTCGCGCTAGAGGGCTGGATCCTCAATCGTCGCTTGGCCGATGCTGAGCGCAAGCTGACGCGCTTCGTGTTGCTAAACCGCGAGCAGTCGATCCTCAAGGATGTGCAGGCCCTGCTGCCTCGCCTAGGAATCGAGCTGCCATGGCTGGGGGTTGCCCCTGGCTACGGCATTCCCTTCCGCTGGGAGGTACGCCGGCCTCCCGATCGCGATCGTGATGCGGTCGCGCAGGCGCTCTTCCGCGAAGCGCAACGCCTGCTTCAGACCTACTTTCCCGCCGAGCTAGGCGAGTGGCAGCGCACCCAGGACAACCGCCGCGCCCTCATCGAACAGATCCTGCGAGCGGCGAGCGGACCGTCTGCAGAGCGGCCACTCGTTACGGCGCAGGCACCGCTTGGAGGCAGCTGAGATGAACTTTCGCGCGTACGGAGGATCGATATGAAAAGCAGAGCACCGGTATGGCGAGGGATGGCAGTGTTCGCGCTGTTTGGGCTGATTGGCAGCAGAGAGGCCGCGGCTGCCGGAGGCTTCGATGCCTTTGCCGCGTCGTCGAGTCAGGGCTCGGTGCTGAGCTCGCAGGTAAGTGGTCCCGATGTCTCGCGCTCGTCGGCGGGGAGCTCGGATCAGTCTTCCAAACACTCGTCGGACAACTCATCAAAGTCCTCGGATGACTCCTCGGCCGAGTCCTCGGGCTCTTCAGATTCGAGCCGCGAAGACAACCGCTCTCGCCGTCCCCGCAAGCTGATCGTGCCGCAGCAGGTGCGCGATGAAGCCGCGCTGCAGCTAGGCAGTCCGGCTGGCCTGCCGCCATCCGCTTTGCTGCGCTCGACGCTTCAGGCCTTCCGGCTGCAGCTAGCGTACGAAAATCGGGGTCGCCCCATTGAGATCAGCGACCGGCAAGCGCTGGCGTTGCTCCTGCAGCGGGCCGAAGGCGCGCCGGCAAACGAGGCGCGCTCAGTCCATGCGCAGCCCATCGGCGGGACGCAAACGAGCCGCGCGGAGAGCCGGGTACAGCGTCGAAAGCAGGCAGATGATCAGGGTCATGCCGCCAATGAACGCGACCTCAGGCCAGGACACGTCCGTCGGTAGATGATCGATCATGTAGACCTTGGCATCGAGCAGATAGCCTAGGCGGCGCACCAGTGCACAAGTCAGCAGGCCCATGATCAGGCCGAGAGCTGTGCCGAGGATGCCGATGCCCATGCCAGCGGTGCGGAACACTGAAGCCACCGATGGCGCCGACATGCCCATGGCCCGCAGGATGGCCACCTCGCGCGTCTTTTCAACGACGAGCAGCGTTAGCGAAGCGATGATGTTGCACGCCGCGACGAGGATGATGAGAAACAAGACCAGCGTCAGGACCGCTTTCTGCAGCCGCAGGGCGGTAAACAGGTTGTGATTCAGCTCCTCCCAATCGACGCTGCGGAAGGGCGGGCCGCCGAGGAACTGCACCAGCTGATCACCGACTCGACGGGCGACATCGACATGGCGCTCGTGTAACCGAAGCTCGATACCGGTGACGGTGTCGCCCAAGCCGACTAGTTCTTGCGCCTTCGGCAGTGTGACCATCAGCAGCCGTCGGTCGTACTCATCAAAGCCGGCGCTGAAGATGCCGGCGACGCGGAATTCCTGCACCCGCGGTGGATCATCGGTGCGGCGAGCCGGCGCGCCTTCGCCGGTCCAGTCCAGCCCGACGAGCGGCGAGACCAAGCGCACCCGCTCACCGGGCTGCAACTTCAGCTTGCGCGCTAGCTCGCGGCCAACCAAAAGCCCGGGGACCGGGGGGCCCCCTTCGCGCGGAACCTGATCGACGCCCAGGCTGGCCAGCGTCGGTGGCTGGCCATCAGGGCCCGGCAGGAGCCAGCGCTGCATGTCGAGCACGCTGGGGGCGCGCTGCACGTCGATGCCCTTGACGAGCACGCCCGCCGTGCGGAAGCCGTCCTTGGCCAGCAACATCTCGTGATAGACGAAAGGCGACGCGGCCTTGACTTCGGGCTGGCCGAGGAGCTTCTTCATCGCCTCGCCATAGTCCTGAAAGTCGAGGCCGTACTTCAAGACCAGCACGTGGGCGTTGAGTCCGATGACGCGGTTTCTGATCTCGCCCTGAAAGCCCGAGGTGACGGCCATGACCACGGTCAGTGCCGCGACACCCAGCACCACACCAACGACTGCCACCGTGCTGAACACGGACAGCACCGTCAGCAGCAGCGCGATGATGCTGGCCAGCGGGGCGACCAGCGCAGCGATGCCCAGCACGAACGTCTTCTGCCCAGGGAGCAGGAAGTAGTAGGCCTCGATGCCGGCGGTAACCAGCAGGCTCAGGCCGGCGAGCGTGGCGAGCGCCCCGCTGCGACGGTAGCGAATGAGATAACGGCGGGCAATCAGCTGCTCGTAGGGACTTGGCCAGAGCGAGCGCAGCCAGCCAGATTTTTCAGACGAGGGACGCATGCGAGTATATTGGCCGCCGGCGGCGACGGTCGCGACGTTATAACAAGAACCGCGCGCCTAGCGTGAGCAATCGTGAGCGAGCTTGAGACTCTAAACCAGACTGACCATGAGGGGCTTTCCCCTGGCCCCAGCGGGGCAGGAAGGGGCCGTCCGACCATCGTTGAACAGCGTTTCGTCGTCGAGAATGAGTGCCACGGCTGGCGGCTCGACCGCTTCCTGCAAAAGCGAATTCGTCGCCTATCGCGCAGTCGCATTCAGCGCGTGATCGAGGGCGACTGTGATGTCGCAGGGCGCGCCGCTCGACCTGGTATGCGCGTGTTTTCTGGCCAGCTGGTGTCCTTCCGGCGTCCCGTGCCCCCCGAGCCAGAGGTTCCCCGCAACATCGGTGTTGTGCACTCTGACCCCTGCTTCTACGTCATCGACAAGCCTGCCGGCCTGCCTATCCATCCGACGGGGCGTTATCACTTTTCGACGCTGACCGCGGTGCTGCGTGAGCGCTTTCCGGGGGAGCCGCTGCAGTGCGCGCACCGCATTGATCGCGAGACCTCGGGCCTGCTGCTGGTGGCACGGACGCAGGCGGCGGCATCGTTCCTGAAGGTTGCCTTTCAGCGTCGCTTGGTACGCAAGCGCTACCTGGCCATCGTGCACGGACTTGTCGAGCCAGATCACTTGGTTCTTGAGCAGCCGATTGGGCCGGACAACAGCATCGTGCGCGTCCGCATGGCCGTGCGATCGCTAGAGACAGGCGGCCAGCCTTCGCGGACCGAAGTCCAGGTTCTTAGCCGCGGCCGCAGCTACACCTTGCTTGAGTGTCGGCCCCACACCGGGCGGCAGCACCAGATCCGTGTCCACCTCAACGCGATCGGCCATCCCATCGTCGGTGACAAGCTGTATCCCGATGAGAATATCTTCCTGCGCTGGGTGGATCGCGGGCTAGCTGATGTCGACACGGACAGCGAAGACGACACTGCGCCAGCCGCTGCCGGGGACTTCTTGGGTTGCGGTGAGTCCGACGAAGTGGAGGACGATACGACGGCGCCAGATCTGCTTTTGCCTCGTCACGCGCTGCACGCCGCCGGTCTGATCTTCCCGCACCCAGAGACCGGTCAGCCGGTCGAGGTGCAAAGTGAGCTACCGCCCGACCTAGCGGACTTCTTTGCCCGCGAGGGCTAGCTCTTCATCGATCAGCTTGCGAAAGGCTTCGAGCGGCTGCGCGCCTGCGAGCTTGCGGCCGTTGATCAGCAGCACGGGGACTCCCGCCACGCCGGCCCGGGCGCACTCATCGATGTCGCGCAGGATGCGCGCGTTCGTCGCCTCATCGCGCAGGCAGCGACGGAAGCTCGACTCGTTTAGGTGCAAGCTGCGCATATGCGCGTCGAGATCGGCGGGCTCGGTCTCGCCGGCAAAGAGCTTTTCTGCATACGGCCAGAACTGCCCCTGCTCACCAGCACAAAACGCCGCGCGGGCAGCGGCACAGGCATTCTCGTGAATCTGGCGCTTGAGCAGCTTGTTGCAGCTCTCGTCGAGCGGGAAGTTGCGAAACACGAGTCGCAGCTTGCCGGGATACAGCGTGCGAAGCTCGGCCAGAGTCTGCGAGGCCTTCTGGCAGTACGGGCACTCGAAGTCGCTGATCTCGACGATGGTGACGGGTGCATCGGGGGGGCCAAGGCTGGGAGCGATGGGGTCAAGGAGGTTGATGCGCGCCTCTGCACCCGACGCTGTGGCAGCGCTTGTCGCTCGCTCGCCACCTGTCGATGGCGCGGACGCAGCGGGGCGGGGCGCGGCACTTCGTTCGGAAGCCAGCGCTTGTGCGTGTTGCGTGGCTCCGCGCACAAGAAGGACTGAGCCCGCACCCCCCGCTGCCAGCGCGATGGCCAGCAGCAGCGGCGCCGGACGCAGCAACGCCCTGAGATCGGCAGGGAAGCTCGAAGCTAGCGCGCGCAGCGACGTCAGAGAACCGGGCGCGACGACGAAAAGGAGCGCCAAGTTGATGAGGTACAGCGAGATGCAGAAGACGCAGAAGGCATGCAGTACGAAGGCTGAGATACTCGCCAAGAACAGCGAAAACGCAGCCGCTAGCCCTACGGCGATCAGCACATATGGCTGGCAGCGATCCCGGAACTCCGCGCGCAGGCTGGCCAGTAGCGACACCAAAAGCAGGGTCACATAGAAAAGCGAGCCCAGATGCGAGACGGGGATGCCTGCGAGCTCAGACCACTGACTGGTGTTGACGATGTCGCAGTTGAACTGGCTGCCGAGGTTACAGACGCTGGCGGCGCCCGTGCGGAGGTGTGAAAGATGGATCGAGGTCAGGTACAGCGAGCTGGCAAGTCCCAGGGCGCTAAGCACCGCCAAGGTCACCGGCTGCCACTTCGTCTTCATACGATAGGCTTACCTGCGTCCGGCGGACAAAGGCAAGCAGCAGCGGCCACGCACCGTGATTTTCGCGTCAGCACATCGAAGGGGGATGCTCCGCACTGCTGAGCACTCGCAGCATCTGTGGGCGGGCTCGGCGGACGCGAATACGCACGAGATTGGCGTCGCTGCGTTCGTCATAAAGCACCAGGAGGAGCGCCTGATGCCCGAGCGGAGCGGCACAGACCTGCATCCGACCAACGCGCGCAAAGCGGTCTTCGACCGGAACGGCAAGATGGCTGGCTTGCTGGGTCTCGATGAGCATCTCGGCGGCCAGCTCTGTAAGCTCATTTGAAGTCACGCCGGCAAAAACATTTCGATCGCCAGCGTGTGCGACCACGCAGCCGTCCAAGGTGCAGATCAACACCTTGCGCGCCGCGGCTGACCGCAAGAGCCGCTCACAGAGCACGTCCAGCGAGGCGGACGAGCTAGTCTGCATGTTGTCATCATCGCATATATTTACGCGCTGCGCAGCGCTTTCTTTCGAGAAAACGCGCGAGTCTGCGCGGGGTTAGCCGCGTTTTTCGATCACCTAGCGCAGCCTGCAGAACCCGGCTGGCCCGCGCGCACGGTGCAAGACGGAAAAAGGGAGCGTGACAAGAATCGGGCGCGAGCAGTCTGCCGCGAAGTTGCGAAGAGAGAACGAGGCAGGTCAGCGAGAGGAGCAGCGGGAACGAGAAGGCAAGGCTTACGGAGGTGTTGTGGCGCGGAGGCGAGAGGAGAAGGCCTGCTGAGGAGGCCTGATGAGGAGGCGCGGCGAGCGGCGAGACAGGCAGGTCGACTAGGGCGCGGCGGCCTTGGGCTCTTCCGCAGCCGGAGCCTGCTTGGCTTCTTGCGGCTTCGGCGCTTCTTCTGCCTTCGGTTCGGCCTTGGCGTCGGTCTTTGCGTCGGTCTTTGCGTCGGTCTTCGCAGGCTCCACTGCACCGCCTGCGTCCCCTTCGCCTGCTGCTGGCTTCTTGGCCGGAGCAGGGGCCTTGGCGGGCTTCTTGGCGGATGCTTCCAGCGTGGCGTTTAGCGGAAGCGTCTCCTTCTTGTTGCGAAGCTGGAAGGACTCGGCGTCAGTCACGGTGTGCGACCAGACCTCAAAGCCGGGGCGGCGAAGCTCGATCTTGATCGGCTTGCTCAGCTCGACCTTGCGGATGATCCAGGGCGTGCGACCGACCCGCTTGCCATCAACAAACACATCGGCACCCTTGGGCGTCGAGTTGATCTCGACCTGGCGCTCACTAGGCAGGAGCTTGATCTCGATCGGCTTGCTGCCATCCCCGCCCTTGATCTTCTGACGGACTTCCTGGAACCCCTTGAGGGTCAGGTGGATGTCATAGAGCTTGCCAGCAGCGAGGCCGGGGACTCGCACAGGGGTCGTTCCGATCGCCTTGCCGGCGAGCTCTAGCTGAGCGCCAGGTGGGTCGGTCGTGAGCATCTGACCAGCGCCATCGCCTGGCTCGGCCCCTGGCTTGCCAGCATCGCCGGTCTTGCCGCTATCGGAGCCAGTGGCCGGCTTGGCAGTGTCTCCCGGAGGCGGAGTGGTCGGCTTTTCCGGGATCAGCACCGGCGGCTGCAGCGGCTGCGGTGGCGGCACGTTGGTGATTGGCGCCGGCGGCGTCGGCTGGGTCGGCGGAGTGTTGGGCTTCTGGCCTTGCAGCACAAAGTAGGCGGCTGCGGCCACGAGAAGAACCAGAAGACCAGCGCCGATGAACAGCCCCTTGGACGCGCCACCGCCGGTAGGAGCCGGGTTATTGCTGCTCTCGTTTGGCTCGGCTGCCTGGCTGGGGAGCGGTGTTGGGATGCTCACCGCCGGTGAGCCAGGATTTGAGCTAGCCGCTGCTGGCGCGCTGACGGGGGACATGGCTGCCGACCGCGGTTCGCTTGCCGGGGCGGCAGGCCTCTCTGGTGCGATGGGAGCGCTTGGCGCCGGTTCGGCAGGAGCGCTCGGCGCAGCTGGCGGGTTGGGGGCGGGCGTGGCCGGGGTCGGCTTGCTCAGCGCTTGCGCCGTAGCGCCTTCGCCCGTCGGAGTCCGCTGGCTCTCGGCGACGGATGCGGCATCAGCGGCCTTCACCGGCGTCACTGCCGACTCGGGAATGGGAATCTGCGCCGCCTTGATGCCCGAGCTCGACGGTTCACGGCCACCGGCCAGCGCAGGAGTGGCCAGGGCGGGGTTTACCAGCGGTCCGCCCGGACCCCCGGGGCCTAGGCCAAACCCCTGGCCGAGCAGAGTGCTGCGCATGCCATCGGGCTTCTTGATCGGCTGCATGGGCTGCATGGACTGCATGGGCTGCATGGCCGGCAGCTTCTGTGCCCCTGGAATCGAAGTCGCGGGGATGGCCGGTAGCGAACCACTGCCTTCGCTGCTGGCTCCGGTGATGCGGCGCACTTCGTCGGAGTAGTCAGCTGCGGTGCCTCGTCGGGTCGGCTGATCTTCTTCGATGACCCCGGCTTTGATCGACTCGGCCAGGCGATTGACTTGATCGGCGGCCATGGCGCGCGTCGGCTCATCGCCGAACATGTTGCCCTTGGGCGTCTCTTGGCTGGGGGCGGGAGCTGGCGCCTCGGTGGTCTCGCCGGCCTGCGCGCGGATGCCATCGTCGAAGCGCGAACCCTTCTGCGCATCGCCGCGACGATCCTTTTCCGCCAGGATGCGGCTGAGCACGCGCTCAGCGTCCGGCGTTAGTTTGTCAAAACGCACGCCCATGCCGGGCGCCACGTTCTGCCTGGCCGGATCATTGGCGCGGTTCCAGACCACGGTTCCATCGCCGCTTAGCAGGGGCGCGCCGTCTTGCAGCTGAAACTCGAACTTCAGCGCTGTCCCGACTGCCAGAGGCTCCTTGGTCCGGATAAAGATGCCGCCACGACTGACGTCCACCGAGTAGCGCTCGATAAATTGCTCGAGGCTGCCACTCTTGAACTTGATCTTCAGCGTGATCGGGCCCTTGTTCCCCTTCTGGTTCTCAGTGCTTGACATCTTTGCTCTCGCTCATCGCTCGCGGCTTCTGTGCCCCAACGCACAGCGTCTTGGTTTACGCTGGCAGGACAGGCGTTGCATACGCGCTGCGTTTGGGATGCTGCTCTGACGATGTGCCACCTGAGGGGGTTGCCCGCGGCCATAGAACTGGGCCCTGGTGGCAGCCTGACATGAATAGAGCAGCATCTTTCATGCTGATGGAGAACATATCATGTCAGCGAATTTTCTGCTGGATTCTCAAGATTTTCGACGGCACGCGAGGCGGGGGCAGAGCCTCCTTTTAGGGCGGGCTACGTGCCACAAGGAAGGCAGAGGTGTGCAGATCGGGAACGCGCGACCCCCTTCTGGGGGGCGTGTAGCCGATGGCGGAGCCGCTCTGGCCGTGAGCGATCACAGGCGCTCGCGCTGGCCGCTTGGGGCCTCGCTTGTGGTGGGGTCGCTGATCACCTTTTCTGCTCCCGCGGTAGTTGCGCCAGTCCACGCGGCCTATCGCGAGCCGGCGCGGGGTAGCCACGGAGCCGTGGCCGCTGACCACGAGCTAGCTTCGCGGGCGGGCAGCGAGATCCTGCAGCGTGGGGGAAATGCCGTCGATGCCGCCATCGCCACTGCGCTGGCCCTGGGCGTCGTGCAGCCGGCTGGATCGGGCCTGGGCGGCGGGGGCTTCTTGGTTTTCCGCCGGGCCGATGGGGCGGTCCAGGTTCTGGATTTTCGTGAGGTGGCACCAAAGGCCGCGCACGCCAACCTCTTTGTAGACGCCAAGACGGGTCAGGTCGTACCTGAGCGTTCGCGCCGTGGTGGGCTGGCGATCGGCGTCCCCGGGGAAGCGGCCGGCTTTGCCCTGGCTCTGCGTGAGCTCGGCAAGCTGCCCGCAGAGCAGGTCGTTGCACCCGCTCTGCGCTTGGCCAAGGATGGCTTTCCGGTGGGCCGACATCTGGCGCGTAGCGCCGCCGCCACAGTGTCGCAGCTACGGGCAGGACATCCGCTGCGCGCTCTGCTGGCCCCCGGTGGGGCGGCGCTTGCCTTGGGTGAGCAGTGGCGTCGTCCTGAGTTGGCCGAGACGCTCGCCATCCTCGGCCGCGAGGGCTTTTCGTCTTTCTATCGCCTGGATCCGGGGGCGATCGGGGATGAGATTCTGCGCGCCGCCACCGCCGAAGGGGGCGTGCTGACGGCGGACGATCTACGGGGCTACAAGACGCTGTGGCGTCAGCCGCTATTAGGCAGCTATCGCGGCTGGCGGATCATCACCGCTCCGCCACCGGCTGGCGGCATGACCGCGCTGGAGACGCTGCAGATCTTGGATGCCCGTCCACCGCTAAGCGCCGGTCCGGGATCGTCGGCGACGCTGCACGAGATCGTCGAGTCGTTCAAGCACGCGTTTGCCGACAGGGCGCGCTATCACGGCGATCCCGCGTTCGACAAGATCCCGCCTGAGCTCGGCAACCCGGCGTATGCCGCCGAGCGGGCCTCCACCATCCAGCCGGATCGCATCCTGCCGGCCGCTCAGTACGGCAGGCCGCAAGGCAACACGCCGGCTCAGGCGCCGCGCGATCACGGGACGACCCATCTCTGCGTCATCGACAAGGATGGCAACGCGGCGGCTTTGACCACCACCGTCAACCTCAGCTTCGGCGCGCACGTCATTGCGGGTCGGACCGGCGTGCTGCTGAACAACCAGATGGATGA
This sequence comes from uncultured Myxococcales bacterium, assembly GCA_937952145.1. Lineage (GTDB taxonomy): Bacteria > Myxococcota_A > Polyangia > Palsa-1104 > JAEUJZ01 > JAEUJZ01. The sequence goes on along the minus strand of CALFYE010000225.1, from coordinate 27,440 downwards.
CTTCGCTGCAGCGACGGGAAAGCCCAATGCCTTCGGGCTGGTGGGGACGGGCGCCAACAGCGTCGCAGCCGGCAAGCGTCCAGCATCGAGCATGAGTCCGCTTCTAGCTGTCGGTCCCGATGGCTCGGTACTCTGCGTCGGTGGATCGGGGGGACCGACGATCGTTACAGGCGTCGTGCAGACCGTCATCAACGTGATCGACTTCCGCATGACCGTCGAAGCCGCCGTCGCCTCGCCGCGCGTGCATGCCCAGTACATCCCCGACAGCGTGCTCGTCGAGCCCGAGGTGGCAGCCGATGTGCGGGCGGGCCTGGCGCGACGCGGTCACCGGATCGTCGTCACCCCGGCCGCGCTAGAGACGGCCGTGCAGGCGGTCTTCTATCGTCCGCCGCGCGCCAAGGTTGATCCGGGAGCCAGCACCGCCATCCCGGTTGCCGACGACCGTCCGGCTGAGCCGACCGGCTTCAGTGCCGCGTCGGACCCCCGCAAGGGCGGCTTGCCTGCTATGCCCTAGATTTTGATATCGCTGCCGCCGTCGGCTGCCTAAGATACGCGCCATGGTGCGCGTCCCGGCGACGGCCAGCCCGCCCACGGCCGCGGCGAGCTTGGCGGCAATCTTGCGACGATATGAAGATCACCTGCGGTACGAGCGCAGGCTATCGCCCCAGACGACGCGGGCCTATGACAGCGACCTCCGGCAGTGGCTGGATTTCCTTTCGGCGCGACTAGGGCGGGCGGTCGAGCTAGCCGACCTGAACCTGCGCAGCCTGCGGGCTTTTTTGGGCAGTCGCCACGATCTCGACGACGCAGTGACGGTCACGCGCAAGCTGCAAGCGGTGCGCAACCTCTGTCGTTTTCTGCGGCGCGAGCGGCTGATCGAAGAAAACTTCGCCAGCCTGATTCGTCCCAAGAAAGCTGCGCAGCGCTTGCCGCGCTTTCTGACGCCAGAGCAGGTCACGGCTCTGCTCGAACCGCAGCGGGCCAGGAGCCCACACTCACCCACTGAGCCAGAAACCGCCGCGACCCCAAATACCGCGACGCCCGTCGCCGATGCGCGAGATCAGGCTCTGCTGGAGCTTATCTACGGCGCCGGCCTGCGCGTAAGTGAAGCCGTCGGCCTCGATCGCAGCCATGTGCTGCGCAGCGAAGAGGGGCTGGTTACGGTGCGGGTCCTGCTTGGCAAAGGGCGCAAGGATCGCGTGGTCCCGGCGGGCAGCAAAGCCGCTTCAGCACTGGCCCGCTATCTGCCTCTGCGCTCTCAACTTGCCCATCCTAAGACCGGTTTTCTCGACGAGAACGCCCTGTTTTTGAGCGCGCGGGGTCGGCGTCTGGGGGTTCGCGATGTGCGGCGCATCTTGGCCGCGCGAGCGCAAGAGAGCGGGCTGCCGGCCACGCATCCGCATGCCCTGCGGCACAGCTACGCGACGCATCTTTTGGGCTCGGGGGCTGATCTGCGCTCGATTCAAGAGCTTCTTGGGCATAGCAACCTGTCGACCACGGCGCGCTACGCGCACGTCGATCTGCAGTACCTTTGGGACCAGTACGCGCACCATCCCCGCGCGGCGCATCCCGTCGCTGAACAATCGAATCCCCGCGACGAGCCGCGAGTACACAACGCTTCATCCACACGACAGCTAGGAAAGTCACACCGCAATGACTCGGATCGTTGATCCAGCCGTATCGCCCGTCGCCCCTCCTTTGGACCTGCGCCGGCGGCCACGTGCCGAAGCGCGCCGGCCGCGTATTCGCGCGACCACCGTGCTTTGCGTTCGTCGGGGGCAGCAAGTGGTCATGGCCGCGGACGGCCAGGTCACTCTGGGCAGCATGGTGTTCAAAGCCACCGCACGAAAGCTTCGCCGCATGGCCGAGGGGCGAATCCTCGGTGGCTTCGCCGGCAGCTCAGCCGATGGCCTGGCGTTGTTTGAGCGGCTGGAAGCCAAGCTCAAGCAGCACGGCAATCAGCTACCGCGGGCCGCAGTCGAGCTGGCCAAAGACTGGCGCACAGATCGGATGCTGCGACGCCTAGAGGCCATGCTGCTGGTCTGTGATCGCGAGCGCACCTTTGTGCTGTCGGGTACGGGCGACGTCCTTGAGCCGGATGGGGGCGTGGCGGCGATCGGCTCAGGTGGAGGCTATGCCATGGCCGCAGCCCGAGCTCTGCTCGATGCGACCGAGCTACCGCCGCGCGAGGTCGCCGAGCGGGCGCTCGGCATAGCCGCGGAGCTGTGTATCTACACCAACGCGCAGCTCGCGTTCGAGGAGATCGCATGAACGCAGCCTCTGCTCTTACCCCTCGCGCGATCGTCGAAGAGCTTGATCGCTATATCGTGGGCCAAAACGCCGCCAAGCGCGCGGTGGCGATTGCGCTGCGCAACCGCTGGCGCCGGCAGCAGGTACAGGGGCCGCTGCGCGACGAGATCACGCCGAAAAACATCATCATGATCGGCCCGACTGGCGTTGGAAAGACCGAGATCGCTCGGCGGCTTGCGCGCTTAGTCGGCGCCCCCTTCGTCAAGGTCGAAGCCAGCAAGTTCACCGAGGTCGGCTACGTCGGCCGCGATGTCGATTCGATGGTTCGCGATCTAGTCGAGGTCAGCATCAAGCTGGTCAAAGACGAGGAACAGGCCAAGGTGCGGGTGCGCGCCCAGGAGTCGGCCGAAGAGCGCCTGCTGGATATTCTGCTGCCGTCGCCACCGCGCAGCCCCGCCGCGCCGATCGGCCGCTCGCTGGCTCATAGCGAGGGCAGCGAGAGTGAGCGCCCCGCCGAGCGCGGCAGCGATGGCCACACTCGCGAGAAGCTGCGCGAGCTCTTGCGGGCCGGCAAGCTCAACGAGCGCGAGGTCGAGATCGATGTGACCGAGCAGCAGACTCCGGTCGTCGAGGCGTTCGGCTCAAGTGGCCTGGAGCAGATCGGCTTTGACCTGTCGCAGATGCAGAACCTGCTCGGCGGCGGTCGTCGCAAGAAGCGCAAGGTACGCATCCCCGATGCGCTGAACATCCTTTCGCAGGAAGAAGCGGGCAAGCTCATCGACATGGACAAGGTGCAGCGCGAGGCCGTCCACCGCGCTGAGCAGTCCGGCATCCTGTTCATCGATGAGATCGACAAGATCGCTGGCGGGCAGGCTGCCAGTGGTGGTCATGGCCCCGACGTCTCGCGCGAGGGAGTGCAGCGCGATCTGCTGCCCATCGTTGAAGGCTCGACGGTCACCACCAAGTACGGACCGGTGCGCACCGACCACGTTTTGTTTATCGCCGCCGGCGCCTTTCACGTCAGCAAGCCGAGCGATCTGATCCCCGAGCTGCAGGGGCGCTTTCCGATTCGCGTCGAGCTAGAGCCGCTCAAGCAGGAGGATCTGGTTCGCATCCTCACCGAGCCCGAGAACTCGCTGACGCGTCAGTACGAGGCGCTTCTCTTGACCGAGGGCGTGCGCCTCAAGTGGCGCGAGGATGCCATCGCCGCCATCGCCCGGCTGGCCGCCCAAGCCAACCAGATCGTCGAGAACATCGGGGCCCGTCGGCTGCAGACCATCCTGGAGCGTGTGCTCGATGAGCTCTCGTTCGAGGCCCCTGAGGTGGGTCGCCACGGCGAGTGGCAGGTCGAGATCACTGCCGACTACGTCGAGCGCCGCGTGGCCGGCGTGCTGTCCGATCCCGACCTCTCCAAGTACATCCTGTAGCTCCGCCCCTGGCGCTCGGCCCCCGGGCTGGCAGAAGGTCGATGCCGACGGGGGACCCGGCCGCCGATTCCGTCCCGGTTTCCAAGTAGAATGAACGCGGAAAGGCAATGCGAATGACTCTGTCGCGACTCCTGTTTTCGTTGGGCAGCGCCCCGGCGGTTCGCCGCTCGCTCGCGGCTCCTCTGCTGTTGTGTGGTCTGTGGTTGGCTTCGCCAGCGTGGGGGCAGCAGCCGACCGATCCATCTGCCGCTCCGTCGGGGCAGCCGGGGGGCCAGCCCGCTTATCCGCAGTATCCGCCGGGCTACGCACCGTACCCGCAGCCGGGCTATCCCCAGAATCCACCAGCCGGCTATCCGCAGAGTCCGCCGCCGGGAGCCCAGGGCTATCCGCAGTACCCGGCCCAGGGCTATCCCGCGCCCGGCTATCCCGCGCCGGCGCAACCTTATCCCCAGTATCCTCCGCAGGGCACGCCGCCCGGCGCGTATCCGGGGTATCCGCCCGCCTATCCGCCGGCCTATCCCCCCCCGGCGGGGAGCCCGCCGCCCGTCGCGGCTCCACCGCCTGCGCCGGCCCCACCGGCCGAGCCGGCCAAGCTGGTGCTGACGGCGGCGAGCGACGAGGCCAAGGCCGCGCTGTGGGCCTGCTTGGAAGCGGTCGAGAATTACCGCTCGGAGCAAGCGCGGGTGCGCTGCGGCGATGCGCTCAGCAAGGATCCACAGCTTGCGTTGGCGCAGGTGCTCTTGGCCCAGGTGGCGCCGACCGCAGCCGCGGCCAAGAAGCGTATCAGCGACGCGAACGAGCTCCTGGCCCGTCGGCCTCTGCCCGAGATCGAGCGCCTGCTCGCCGAAGCGCTGCTCGCTCAGCTGGAAGAGCGGCGGCCTGCGGCGTTGGCGGCCCTCGATGCCTTAGTGGGCAGTCTGCCGGGGGACAAGCGCGCGTATCACTATCGCGGTCTGTGGCGCTATCGCAGCGGCCAGCTCGACGGTGCGCAGGCCGACTTTGAGCGTGCGACGCAGCTCGACGGCAAGTATGGTCCGGCGTGGAATGCGCTTGGTCACCTGCACATTCGTCGCGATCGACTCGACGATGCGCAGAAGGCTTTCGAGAAGTACATCGAAGGGGCGCCCAAGGAAGCCAATGCCTACGACTCGCTAGCCAGCTTGCAGCTGCGTCGCGGCAACCTGGGCCCGGCGGTCGAGCACGCCCGTAAGGCGCTTGAGCTCGACGGCAAGTTCCTCAAGGCGAATGCGCGGCTGGGCGATGCGCTGCTGTTTCAGGGCAACCCGGTGGCTGCCCGGCGGGCCTACGCGGCGCTCATGGCCTCGCCCGATCCGGCCGAGCATCACGATGGAGCGATGCGCAGTGCGCGCAGCCATGTCTTTGAGGCGATCGGTGCACCCACCAGTCGCCTGTTTCAGAACGCGGAAAAAGAGCTGCAGGTTGAAGCGGACCTGGCGCGCAAGCTCGATCGTCGAGCCGATCAGCTGCACGCGCTCGTCGAGCTTGGGCGGATGCAGATCGAGCGCGGTGCGCTCACCGATGCCGGACATACCATCCACAGCGCCCGCGAGCTCCTCGATTCGAGTGGCGGGACAGCAGCCGCGGCTAACAAACCTGCCGAGCCGGATGCAAACAAGAACGCCGATAAGGCCGCTCCCACGCTGACTGCCGAAGAACGGCAGCGCTATCAGGTCGAGGTGGTGGTGCTGCGAGCGCTGCTCCTCGGCAGCGTCGGTGAGTCCGGCTTGGCGGAAGAGCGCGCGGACGAGCTAGAGAAGCTATGGCGCGGTGCCGCTGGCCTGCTGCGGGCCCGCGAACTGCGCGGTGATTTGGCAGCGCGCAGCGGGGATCGCGAGGGCGTGGTGAAGCTCCTCGACCCGACGGTGACCAGCGATGGAGGGAAGGCGAGTACGGCCAGCCTGCGGCCACTGTCGCGCTTGGCTTTAGGCTTTGCGCTTGGCGGCGGCAAGCCGGGCGAGCAGCTGGATACGACGCGCGCCCGCACGCTCATGGACGAGCTGGCGAAGCGCAACGTCAACGATCTCGAAGGGGCGCTGACGCGGGGACGAGCCCGCGCTTGGCTCAAGCAAAATCCCACCGACAAGCCCGAGAAGACCGAGCCCAAGGCCGAGAAGACGCCATGAGGTATCTAGCGCGGGGGGCGCTGTGGTTTTCGCTGTTTCTCATCCTGTTTGTCATCGGATTCAAGGCTCGCTTTGGTGGGGGCCTGCAGCCGTTTCCGGATCTTCGCACCCCGCCGATCATCCCCATGCCCGAGGCTGACAACCGGCTGGAAGTCGTCGCCAGGCTACCGGTTGCTCCCGGCAATGTCGCTGTCTCCGAGAGCGGTCGCGTGTTCTTTACGTTCCACCCCGAGGGCCGACCCGAAGGCGACATGCTCGTCGAGCTAGTCGCTGGGCAGCCGGTGGCGTTTCCCAGTGCTGCGCTGCAAGGGACGGCGGGGGGCGCGGCTGCCCTGGATACGCCGCTGGGTGTGCGCATCGATGGCCAGGATCGGCTGTGGGTCATCGATCATGGCTTCCATGGCTTGCGTCAGCCGCGGCTCTGGGCCATCGACATCAAGACGCGGACCGTCGTGCATCAGGTCGATTTGCCGCGCTCGGTAGCTGGGCCGGGATCGTTCCTGCAGGATCTCGCGGTCGCTGCCGATGGCCAAAAGGTCTACATCGCCGATGCCAGCGTCGTCGCGGGCCGGCCAGCCATCGTTGTCTATGACGTCGCAAGCCGGAGCGCAGTGCGACGGCTAGAGCGGCATGAGTCGGTGCTCGACCAGCCCTATCTGGTGCGTGCCCGAGGCAAGCCCATGCGGCTGTTCGGGGGGCTGTTCAACCTGCACGTCGCGATCGACTCGATCGCCCTCGACCGCCGGGGCGAGTGGCTGTACTTCGGGGCGATGGCTAGCCAGGGGCTGTATCGCGTGCCGGTCAGTGCGCTATCCGACCCAAGCCTGAGCGCGGGGGAGCTAGCCCGTCGCGTCGAGCGCTTCGCCGACAAGGTCCAGACCGATGGCATCTCGACGGACAGCGAGGGAAACATCTACCTCACCGACATTGAGCATGGCGGCTTGGCGGTGGTGGGGCCAGACCGTCGCTTGCAGACTTTGTTTTCGTCGCCGCGGCTGCGCTGGCCAGATGGCCTGTCGTTTGGTCCCGGCGGCTACCTGTACATCGCCGATAGCAACCTCAGCGAGCTGATGATGCAGTCGCGCGGCCATATGCGGGGGCAAGCACCGTACTTCTTGTTCCGCATCAAGCTGCCACAGACGGCTCCCGCCGGTCAGTGAGTGCGTGCCCAGTGTCCCGGCGCGACCTCATCAGCCTGGCCTTCGTCTCGCAGCTTGTGCAGGTGGGCGAGCAGGGCACGCGAGGCGAGGGCGCGATCAACGTCCGGCTTGTCGTCGTAAGCGCCCGGGACTAGGTCGAGCAGCGGCGTCGCGGCACTCGACAGCGCCCGCAGGACCTTGGCTTCGCGCAGCAGGCGGTGCGCAATGTAGGCAGTGATGAGGGCACTGCCCTCGGTGATCGACGCACCATGGGCCGGCCAGAGGCGAAGCTGTTCGGCATCCGCGAGCGCTTTCAGGCGCGCCAGCGACTGCAGGTAGACGCGCATGTCTCCGCCGTCCGCGACCTCGATGAGAATGCTGCCCACCGAGGCTACCATGTCGCCCACGATGAGGTTTGGGCTGGCGAGATCCTGCACACAGAGGTGGCCGACCGCATGGCCGGGCGTATGCAGGAGCAAGACGCCGCCGGGGCCAAACGGCAGGACTTCGCCTTCGTTCACCGGGCGGTAGTCGCCAGTCGGCAGGCCCAGCTTGGCGGCCGTCGCGGGGTGGGCGTACACCGGCACGCCGAGACGCTGCCGCAGATACGGCAGACCCGAGCAGTGGTCGTAGTGGTGATGCGTGAGCAGGATGCCCGCCGCCGCATGACCTCCTTCGGCGAGCGTGGCTAGCGTCTGCAGGGCGCGATCATTTTCGCTGACGTCGGGTGTGCCCGGATCGACCAGCAGAAGGGGGCCCTGCCCGACGACGTACAGGTTGGTATGCAGCGCCGGTGGCAGAGTCGGCGAACGGAGCGGGAGTCGGCGCAGCCAGGGGGACGCGGGCAGCGCCTCGGGCTGGTCGGCGTGGGCGGGCTGGGTGTGCGAATTGAACATCGGCGACCTCTTTTGCGGTGGCTTGGCGCAGCAGCAGCCGGACAGGCGGTCGGGCTGGCCAACCACGCAGAACGCAAGAGATCTCAACAGATTCGACGACATCGAACAATGGCCTAGACCCTGCCCAAGACAACGATAAGATAACGATGAAGAGGGTTTCTCCGTCGCCATGGTCAACGTCACGGCGCGCAAGATTCGAGACCATAGCCGCGATCGCTCTAGCAGCGGAGCCATCGCGATCAACGCCACCGCCTCATCGCCATCGGGTCTTGGGCGGGTCTATCATGGCCTGCTCGTCAGCTATCCCAGCGTCGGGCGCGGCATGGTGATCTTTCGCGATCCAAACGGCCATCGCATGGTGACCACGCCGGTGCGCCGCATCCTCAAAGATCCCGACAACGAGACGCTCTACGTCGAGACGGAGAACAGCGTCTACCGCCTGACGTTCCATCAGCGCGCGCCGCTGGCTGCCGCCTGCTGAGCCCGTAGCGCGTCCTTGACCGTCCGCCAAGCCTGCTGATACTGCGGCTCGGCCGCCCCCACGTCGCGCAGGATTTCGTAGCTGCGGCTGCGACTGGCGATGCCCTCAAAAAGTCCCCACATCCAGCGGGCCTCGGGTCGAAGCATGGCCCGCGCCTCCTGATTGGCCAGGGCCAGCATGCGCGCGTTGGTGATCTCCGAGGCGGTGTACGGGTCAAGCAGGTGGTTGAGGAAAGCGAACGCCACATCCGGCTGCGGGCTGCGCGACAGCACGCAGGCATAGTCGATGTAGAACAGCGTCCCTTCACGTGGCACCACGAAGCGCACCGACGGATCGCGGTTGCGTAGCTCGAAGATCTCGGTCGACCAAGCCAGGGCCATATGGACGTCGCGCTTCTTTAGCGACAGCGCCGGATCGTCGACGTAGTCATGCACCCGCGTAAGCTGCGCGAGCAGCAGATCGCGCGCGGCATCGATATCGGCTGGCTTCTGGCTGCTGGGTGAGCGCCCGAGCATCTTAAGCGCGATGCCGAGCGTGGCCCGAGGATCGTCGGGCATGACCACGCGCGGGCCGCGGGTTGCGAACAGCGCCGCCAGATCCGGCTCGCGCGAGACATCGACGCCATCGACCCACACGCCAAGACCAAGCATTGTCCAGATATAGGGGATGCAGTGGCGCAGGCCGGCGTCGAACGGAGGATTTCGCATGACCGCAGGCACGTTGCCGATGTTGGGTACGCGCTCGCGAATCATCAGCCGCGCTTGCCCATGATTGATCAGCTGTTCGGCGGCGTAGCTCGACGGGAACACTACGTCGTAGGCGCCTCCCTTTTGCAGCCGCTCCAGCATCTCTTCGTTGGTCTCGTAGGTCTCAACGACCACCTTGTTGCCGGTCTTCGCCTCGAACGCCGACAGCGTCTCGGGCACGAAGTAGTCCTTGAAGGAATAGACGCGCAGCGTCTGACCACTGGGCAGAGGCGGCACGATGTACTGCTGCGAAGCTGGCTTGCTGCAGGCGAGAAACGTCGCAGCACAGGCTGCTGCCAAGACGAGGGCGGGGTAGGACGGGGAAGCACTCGGCCGAGGCCGGGCAGGGGGCTGCGACTGCGTCTTTGCGAGCGAAGTCACCGAAGAGCAGCTTGCCACAGTCGCTGCCTCAGTAGGCGCTGGATTTCGCTGGGCTCGCTGGCGGGGCGCCCTTTACGGCCGGCGCCGGCGGACGCTGACTGCCGCGGCCCGCCACGGTTGGAGCGGTCGGCGTCGCCGCTTTCTGCGCGCAGCCGGCGGTGATAGCCACCGAGGCGGATGCGCCAATTCGGCTGGCTCCCGCTGCCCGCATCTTCTCTGCATCCTCGCAGGTTCGCACGCCGCCGGAAGCCTTCACCCCAAGCTCGTTGCCAACCAAGCGTCGCATCAGCGCAACGTCTTCCGTCGTGGCGCCCCCGGGACCAAAGCCCGTCGAGGTCTTGACGAAGGCCGCGCCGGCGACTTTCGACAACGAGATAGCGATGATCTTCTCTTCCTGCGACAGCGCGCCGGTCTCCAGGATGACTTTGACGCGGGCGGGGCGGGCGGCCTCGACGACCTTGCGGATGTCTTCTTGCACCAGGGCGTAGTCGCGTGACTTCAGCGCGCCCTGGTTGATCACCATGTCGATCTCTTCGGCTCCCGCGCGCACCGCCTCGCGCGCTTCGAAGGCCTTGGCGTTTGGCGCCATCGCTCCCAGCGGAAAACCGACCACGGCACAGACCATGACGCCGCTGCCGGCGAGCAGGCGCTTGCACAGCGGTACCCAGGTGGTGTTGACACAGACCGAGGCAAACTTGTGCTTGCGAGCCTCCTCGCAGAGCTTGCGGACGTCATCGGCCGTGGCCTCGGCCTTGAGCAGCGTGTGATCGATCATGCCGGCGATATCGCCGCCGACCTCGCCGGTCCCGAGCGCCGAACCCACCCGTCCGGCCCCTTCAGCGATCACCGAAAGAACCGCTTCCGGCCGGCGCGCCGTACACAGCCCGCACGATGCGCAGTGCTCGGCGGGGCCGTCGCAGGCCTGCTCGCGCAGCGGTCGTCCCATGGCGGCTGTTGTGCCACCCGAAAGCGTCGGACTTGCCGCTGCTCGTCCCGGAGCCTGCGCAAGCTGCTGCAGCACACGCTGGCGAATCTCTTCAACCAATCGATCCATCTCGGGAGCGGTCGTGGACATGTTCTTCCTCGGAAACAGGGCCCAAAAACAGGCTTGAAGTCAGGGCTTGGGGCCGGGCGGGCATCCGCGCTGGAAGGCCTCTACAGTTGAGCTGTGGCGTCGTGGATGGTGAGCACGATCTTGCCCAGCTGTTCGCTGCGCTCCATGCGCTCGAAGGCCTGGCTGGCCTCGGCCAAGGGGAATACTTGATCGACAAGAGGACGCAGCCGACCGGCGCTGAACAGGGCCACCATCTCAGCGAAGTCGCGCTCGCTGCCCATCGTCGAGCCCAGGATGTCGATCTGACGCCAGAACAGCCGTCGTAGATCGATCGTCGCCAGGCCGGCGGTCGCGCCGTAACTGACGACACGTCCGCCAGGCGCAACCAAGCTCACACACTTGGCCCAGGTCTCGCCACCGGCGCCATCGACGACCAAGTTGGGCAGCGCGCCGCCGCACCACTTCTTGATCTGATCGTCCCAGCCCTCGCTGCGGTGGTTGACGGCGAAGTCGGCACCGAGGGTCAGCGCTCGTGCTCGTTTGTCGTCGCTGCCTGAGGTCACGATGACGCGGGCACCGAGGTGCTTGGCCAGCACCATGGCCATCGTAGAGACGCCGCTGCCAATGCCGGGAATCAGCACCGTCTCGCCGGGCCGCAGTCGGCCGCGGACGCAGAGCGCGCGATAGGCGGTCAGTCCGGCCAGGGGGAGGGCCGCTGCCTCGACCCAGCTCAGATGCGCCGGCTTGTCGGCAAGCTGGCTTGCTGAGACGCAGATCTCCTCGGCAAACGTGCCGTCATCGGGCATGCCGAGCACGCGAAACCCCTCGCCGGCAAACAGCGGCGAGCTACCCCAGGCCAGGCTGGGATTGATGATGACCTCACTGCCGAGGCGCGCAGCCGGGACGCCGGCACCGACGGCGGTCACTACGCCAGCACCATCTGAGCCCAGGATCGCCGGCAAGCGGATGCCGCCATACTTGCCGATGCGAATCCAGAAGTCGCGACGGTTCAGCGCAGCCGCCTGCAGGGCGACAACCACCTCACCGGGCCCGGGGACGCGCGCAGCCACCTCGGCCAGCTTGAGGGTCGGGGCGGCATCGGCGCTGGCGCGATCGAGGACCAGGGCTCGACGGCTACCGGGGCTGTTCGACATGCGCGCGTCTATATCACAGAGCCTGACGCTTCCGGCGGCTGAAGTGGATATGATGCCCGGCCGGAGGTTGTGATGTCATCGCCCCGACGTGCGCTGAGGTTTCTGATTGTTTCGTCGCTGTTCGCCTGCCAAGCCGATCCAGCGACTCCCGGCCCCGACCCCGACCAGCCGCCGACGAAGCCCGCGTCGTGCAGCTATCAGGCCGCACCAGAGCCAGCAGCGACGGCAGGCACGGGCGAGATCATCAAGCCCGGGGCGGTCGCGGCAGGCGTCGGGGAGGCGTTCATCGACTTGCCCGTCGGGACGCCACTCTCTGGCTACACCGGTCGTATGCGCTTGCTAGGTGGCGATGCACCGGACGATCGCCAGGTCCCGCATGCTCGCGCCTTTGTGCCCTCGGCAGGCGTGCAATCGCGACCGCTGGCGCGGGCCCTTTATCTGAAAGCGGGCTCGGACGCAGTGTTGCTGGTTAAGGCCGAGCTTTGCCTCGCCTACGATCGCCTGACCTACGACTTGGAAGCGGCGCTGGCCGATGTCCTTACCGGCCCGGGGGGATCGCGCGGGCGGGTCATTGTGGCCACCAGTCACAGTCACTCGGCCCCAGGCACTTATCACGGTGCGTTTCACCTGACCCTCGGGCTCGATCTATTCGACGAACGGCAGTACCAGCGCCTGCTGAAGTCGCTGGTCAGCGCGGCGCGCACCGCCATCGCCACCGCCGCACCGGCCCGCATCGGCGCTGGCATCTGGGATGGCTGGGACCCTCGCGACGAGATCTATTCCGATCGCCGCGATGAAGACGACAACCTCCCCAGTCCCGACGGCAAGCCGGTCGGCAAGCACAAAGAGAGCCGCCTGTTCGTCCTACGTGTCGATAACGGGGCGGGCAAGCCGCTGGCCCTGCTGCACAGCTTTCCCATCCACGGCACGGTCGCTGGCGAGGGCAACTCGATGATCTCGGTCGAAGCCTCGGGTCATATCGATCTGGCCCTCGAAGATCGCTTCGATAGCCCGGTCATGGTGATGCACCTGCAGGGGCCGGCCGGTGACGTTTCGCCGCGCGGTCGCTACGGCAGCGAGCACTGCGACAGCAAGAAGTCGCTGTGCGAAAACTTCGCGCGCATGGAGTCGATCGGTGAGCTGGCCGCGCCGCGCATCCTGTCGCTGTGGCAGAGCATCGCCACCGCCGATATGGCTTCGCTGGAGGTGGTGACGCGGGCCGTGCAGAACAGCCGTGCCGCGATCAAAGTCCGGGGCGACATGGCGTACACCCCGTTTCAAAGTGGCGTCGAGGTCGATACCAGCCGCGCGGCGATCTACAACCCCGATGGCAGCGTGCGCAGCCCGATCGCACAGTTCAACGTCGAGTTCGGAGCCGGCCTGTGCGGCGGCAAGAAGCCGATGCTTCCCGTCGAGGGCATCCTCGGCGCCACTGGCATTCCCTACGCTTCCTGTGCCGACATCGGCCGCGCCAGCAAGTTCATCTCAGATTTTCTGAAGGTGCCGCTGCCGCCCGAGGGCGCGCCGAGCTGCGAGACCACGCGAGTCACGCTGTCGGCGCTGCGGCTGGGCCAGATCCCGGTGCTGCGTCGCACTGGCGATCCGACCATGCCGCCGAATGAGGACAGCAAAGAAGAGTCGCTGCTGCTGCTGACCCTGCCGGGCGAGCCGGTGTCGCTTCTGGCCGATCTCTTGCGCTCGCGGTCGCCCTTGGGGGCCGACAAAACTTTCGTCGTGGGCTACGCGCAGGGGCACGTCGGTTACCTACTGGGCGTCGAGAACTGGCTGCTCGGCGGGTACGAGCCGTCGATCAACCTGTTCGGCCCCCTCGAAGGCGAGTGGCTGGCCGAGCGCGCGGCTGAGCTAGCCAAGCTGGCGGGCTCTCCTGAGCGCGACGATGCCGAGGCGTATCACTCGGGAGAGCGGGGCGGCCCGGGCGAAGGCAAGCGCTTCGATCGTCTGCGCTACGTACCGGGCTCGCTGGTCGAGGTACCGCGCTCACCGAGCGCTCAGGCGGGGACGGTGCCGGCCACACTTCCGGCGAGCTTGTATCTGCGCAGCCGGGTGAGCCCCCTTCTGTCGGCGCAGCCGGCGGCTCAGATCCTGCGCGTCGCCGGCCGTGCGAGCTTTGTCTTTTACGGCGGCGATCCCGAGGACGATCTGCCGACGGTGACTCTGCAGCGCGAGAGCGCGCCCGGCATCTTTGAGCCGGCGCGGCAGGTAAGCGGCCGCGTGATTGGCAGCCGTGGTCGCGACATCCTGCTCTCGTACACCCCCGATCCGATCGATGCTGTGCCCGGGCGGGCCCGCGGGCACCTGTGGGCAGCGGAGTGGCAGGCGGTCGGCTGGGATCGAGATAGGGGTTTATCTGGGGCCTTGGCGTTGCCGCTAGGAAAATACCGTATCTCCGTCGAGGGTCGCGCCGCAGCCGGGCCCTACACGGTGCACAGCGAGCCCTTCAACGTCATCGCCGATGGGGTGATTCGACTCAGCGGGTCGCTGGCGGCGGGCCGGGTCAGCGGTCGCGCCGTCTACCCCCTGGGCGATAGCTTCCGTCTGCTCCGGCTAGATGCGCCGAGTGATGGCGACGTCCCGGTGTTTAGCGAGGCGACAGCGACGGTGCGCAGCCGCGCTAGCTCAGCGACGAAGACGTCGGCAGTCGATGTGCGCGACGGCAGCTTCAGCATCGACACCACGGGCCTCGACGCTAGCCTTGGCTTTGTCGTGACTGTCGAGGACAAGGCGGGAAACCGCAGCCAGCCGCTCAGCCTGCCGTAGCCGGGCGAGGGAACTCAGCCGCCGCTCAACAGCTCTTCGAGCTGCGCTTCGGTGAGCAACGGGACGCCGTTTTTCTCGGCGGCTTTGCGCTTGTCTTCGCCCGGCTCGGCCCCGATGAGGAGGAAGCTGGTCTTCTTGCTCACGCTGCCCACGCACTTGCCGCCAGCCGCCTCGATGCGTCGCTGGATCTCGCCGCGCGGCTTCGAGAGCGTACCGGTAATGCACACGCTCTTGCCGCTCAACGCCGTCGAGGTCAGCGTCTTTTCTGGCTCGCTTGGCGAAAGCCCAGCCATGCCGAACTTATCGAGCAGGGCCTGCGTCTGACTCTGCTGCAGATAGTCACGCACCGCACCTGCGCGCTCTTCGCCGAAGCCATGGATCGCGGCCAAGGCGACGTAGATCTCGTCGGGGGTGTGGCTGCGTAGCGCGGCGAGCGAGCGATAGCGGTCCGCGATCTTCTGCGCCCAGACTTCCCCGATAAGCGGCATGCCCAGGCCAGTCAGAAAGCGACTCAGCGTCGCTTCGCGTCGACTTCTGTCGAGCGCCGCCATCAGGTTGTCGGCGCTCTTTTCGCCCATGCGCGGCAACAGAAGCAGCTGCTCGCGTCGCAGCGAGTAGAGGTCGGCAAGATCGCGGACTAGGCCACCCGTCACCAGCTCGGCCACGAGCTTGTCGCCAAAGCCCTCGATGTTCATCGCGTTGCGGTGGCAGAAGAAGGCCAGCGCCTCGCGCAGCTGAGCAGGGCAGGGGCGCGTGCCAGGACAGCGCAGCGCCACCTCATCGGGACGGCGATACAGCGTGTCACCGCAGACTGGACAGACGGTCGGCGTGGCAATTGGCGAAAGCTCAGCCTCCCGTCCGCTGCGGCGCTCGCGGACAACGGTGACGATCTGCGGAATGATCTCGCCAGCCTTTTCGACCAGCACGTCATCCCCGACGCACAGATCAAGGCGCGCGATCTGATCCCAGTTGTGCAGCGAAGCGCGTGCGACCGTGGTTCCGGCCAGCTCCACAGGGTCAAGGATCGCCACGGGCGTGACGGCGCCCGTCCGTCCCACGTTGCGCTCGATGTCGCGCAGGCGAGTGATGGCCTGCTGCGCCGGGAACTTGTAGGCAATGGCCCAGCGGGGGGCGCGGGCCGTCATACCCAGCGTTGCGCGCTGCGCCAGCTGATCGACCTTGATCACTAGGCCATCGATGTCGAAGGGCACGCTGTTGCGGCGGGCCTGCCAAGCCTCTACCGCTGCCAGCAGCGCATCCAGCGAATCGACCCGCTGCACGTCGCGCGACACCGGCAGACCCAGCTCACGGAGGTGCTGCAGGATCTCGGCGTGGGTCGTAAACGCCGGCGCGGCATTGCCAGTCTCGGCGACGAATTCGTACAGAAGAACGCGCAGTGGTCGCTCGGCCACCAAGCGCGGATCGAGCTGCTTGAGGGCGCCGCCGGCCGAGTTGCGTGGGTTCTTGAACGGGTCTTCCCCCCGCTTGAGGCGATCTTCATTGAGTCGCGCGAAGTCATCGCGCTGCATGTAGATCTCACCGCGCACGGTCAGATCCACGGGCTGTCGCAGCGACAGCGGCAGCGACTTGATGGTGCGCAGGTTGCCGGTGACGTCTTCGCCGATCAGGCCATCGCCGCGCGTCGTGCCCAGCGTAAAGACCCCGGCGCGATACGTCAGCTCGATGCCGATGCCATCGATCTTGGGCTCCAGCATGTAGGCAAGCGGACTATTGTCACCGGCAGTCCGCAGGCCACGACGGACGCGCTCATCAAATTCGCGGAGCTCGGCGGCGCTGTAGGTGTTGTCGAGCGACAGCATGGGCACGGCACGCTCGACCTTGGGAAACGCGGAGATCGGCGCGTGGCCAACCCGGCGAGTGGGCGAGTAGTCGACGACCCAGCTGGGATGCGCGCGCTCAAGCCCCTCAAGCTGCTTGCGCAGGTGGTCGTAGTCGTGGTCGGTGATGCTGGGATCGTTGTCGACGTAGTAGCGGCGATCGTGCTCAAGCAACGTCGCCACCAGACGGAGATAGCTCTCCTTGTCTGCTGCCCCTGCTGACACAGAATCGGAAACGTGGGAGCGCGCGGGCTGACCCGCTGCATGGCTTGCTCGAACCCGTTCGTTCTCGCGGTGGCCATTCAGCTCGGATGAAGGGGGCGCAGATGTAGTCAAGAGAGCTCTCCGGTAAGACGGGCCGGTAACACGGGCCGGTAACACGAGGACGAAGGCGCGCAACCTAACACAGGGGGGTGACGCTGGGGCCTGCGGATGGGCTCGCTTTTTCGTTCGTGAATTGGGCGCATTCTCCGCAGGACATAGACGTGTTATGCTCTCTGAGGGTTTCTAGTACCTCGACGGATCGCCATGATCGGAAAGCTAGTCGGCCACTACAAAGTCGTCCGCAAGATTGGTGAGGGCGGCATGGGCAGCGTCTGGGAAGGGCTGCACGAAGGCATTGGCCGACGCGTCGCCATCAAGATCCTACGCGCTGAGTATTCCAAAGAAGCCAATCTGGTGACGCGCTTCTTCAATGAGGCGCGCGCGGTCAACATCGTCTCGCATCCGGGCATCGTCGGCAGCTTCGACTATGGCCAGTTAGAAGACGGCACAGCGTACATCGTCATGGAATACATCGACGGTGAGACGCTGTCGGCGCGCATCAAGCGCGTGCGCGGCTCGCTGGGGCCGGACGCGCTGCGCATTGGGCGACAGATCGCAGCTACGCTCGCGGCGGCGCACGGCAAGGGCATCATCCACCGCGACATGAAGCCCGACAACATCATGATCGTCGCTGACCCAGAAGCACCGGGCGGTGAGCGGGCCAAGGTCCTCGACTTCGGCATCGCTAAGATCGCGTCGGAGCACGAGCAGGGCAAGCAGAACACTGGCTTGACGCAGGCGGGCGCGGTGATGGGCACGCCGCGCTATATGTCACCTGAGCAGTGTCGCGGCGCGGCCAAGGTAGATGTCAAAACCGACGTCTACGCGCTCGGCATCATGATGTTCGAGATGCTGACCGGCAAGCCGCCGTTCGATGCCGACGGTACCGGCGCGCTGATGGCCCTTCACATCTACAGTCAACCGCCGCAGCTGCGCGAGGTCGATCCCAGCATCCCACCGCATATCGAGCAGCTGGTCAGCTCGATGCTGTCGAAAGATCCTGCGGCGCGGCCCTCGATGACCGAGGTCGTGCAGCGGATCGAGGGCTTCGGGGTCAAGGGAACGGGCGTGCTCTCTGTGGTGCGCCCCCCGGGCGGCAGCGCCCCGGGACTGGATACCAGTCCGTTTGCGTCCGCAATCAGTCACTCTTCCGGCTTGCAGGCCGTGGTCGCCGAGCCCTCGGGACCGAACACGACCTCGCGGCCTTCGCTGGCTGGGGTCGGGCAGACGCAAGATCCGACAAAGATCCGCGCGCCGGGCGAGCTACTGAAGCGGTTGGCGATCCCGGCGGCAACCGCGATCGTCCTTTCGGCGATCGGCTTGGCTGTGGTGCTGCGACGTCCCGATCCGCAGCCGACGATCGCGACGCAGCCGACCGTGAAGAACATCGTGTGGAAGATCGAGACCACTCCTCCGGGCGCCGAGGTCATACGCGCCGCGGACGGTAAGGTCCTGGGTGTGACGCCGTGGCGCAGCGAACAGGCGGCAAGCGGCGGCAAGCTAGGCATCACTCTGCGGCGCGCGGGCTTTGTGAATCGTGAGCTGCAGCTGCAGCAGGACGCTGACGTCAGCGAGACGGTCGAGATGAAAGCTGACCCCGCGACAGCGCCTGAAAAAACGACGCCATCGAGCGGTACCACCAAGCCCGGGAAGAAACCCGGCAAGCCGGCGAAGAAGAAAAATGACGACCCGTTTGCTCCTGTCCGTTGACCGTGCCCGCTCCTTCCACTGGACACTAGCCGCCTTCATCCTGCTGCTTGGGTTGAGTGTGCCGGCGCTCAGCCGTGCTGAAACAGCGGGAGAGAAGCCGTCGTCGCAGCAGCTGATGCAGCGCTACCAGCGCGCGGTCTCGCTCTACAACTCGGGCCAGTACGACAAGGCCATCGAAGAATTCCAGGGGCTGTATGAACAGAAGCCGCAGCCCATCCTGCTGTTCAATCTGGCGCAGGCCCACCGCAAGGCGGGTCACAAGGCACAGGCCCTGGACCTGTATGAGCGCTACCTGCGCGAGGCTCCAAGTTCCGAGCTGAGCGCGGAGACGAGCGGCTACATCACTGAGCTGAAGAAGCAGATCGAAGACGAGAAGCAAGCGGAGAAGGCCGCTGCCGACAAAGCGGCGGCTGAGAAAGCGGCGGCCGAGAAGGCCGCAGTGGAAAAGCAGCAGGCGGACAAGGCCGCAGCGGAGCAGGCCGCCCAGCAGTGGAAGAAAAAATACGGCCCGGCTCGTCCGCTGAACCTGGCAAAGTGGGGCGCCGTTGGGGTTGGGGTGGCGCTGGTAGTTGCGGGGGCCGTCCTGATCGCTGTCGACGGTCAGCCCGTCTGTCCGGCGGATATGCCGCAGATGACCGGGCAGAAGCTCTGCCCCAATGAGCTCGACACCAAGGTGGCTGGCATTGGCGTGCTGGTGGGCGGCGTGGCTGCCCTTGGCGGGGCCGCGGGTCTGTTCTACGCCGACTATCGCTACATGCGGGGAGCTTGGGAAAAAGCTCCCGCGCTGGCCTTCAACGTCCGCTTCTAAAGAACCTCGATTGGCTTAGCGGTGAGGATGCAAATGACGCTCAAACGGCTTTCGCGACTTGGCTCGCTTGGTTCATTGCTGGCGGGGTCCTGTGGCGCTGCGGCTCTGCTCTCGCTGGCGAGCGCTGGCTGTACCCGCGTTACATCGGGATTCTGCACGCTCGATGAAGAGTGCAAGCTGGGGCAGTTTTGTGCGCTTCCGGCCAGCGAGTGCACATCGGGCACCGTGATCCGTGGCGAATTTTCGGGCGGTCAGCAAGTTCCGCCGACGGCAAGTTCGGCAGAAGGTACGTTCTCGCTGCTGGTCAACGATACAGGCGGGCCGAGCAGCTACACCCTCAAACACACGGTCGCCAACGCGACCAAGGTCGAGCTCTTCCTGGGCCGCATCGGCAAGGTCGGGACGCGCATCCGCGACTTGCCGCTCGACACGGCGGGAACATTAACGCTGGATCCCGATACCGTGCGCGCGATGAAAGTGGGCGACTACTATCTGCAGATCTCGTCGCCCGCGTTTACCAACGGCGAAGCGCGCGCCCAGTTGTTTTCCTTGAGTCCCGATGACGGACGCGATGTGGTCATGCTGCGAGCACCGCTGTCGGGGCGCGTGAGCAGCCCGGGCAACAACTCGCCGGCCAAGGGCAGCGTGCAGATCACGCTCGATGAGCCAAACGGCACGCTGGCCTATACCCTGCAGCACTCGGGTCTGCAGGGCACAGTGACCGGTCTGCACCTGCACCGCGGTGGCTTCAACATCAACGGCCCGCACGTGCTGGACCTGCCGGCCTCGGCCCAGTCGCCGCTCACCGGGATCCTGGATGCTGCGACGGTGACGCAGCAGCTCGAAGATCCGATGCTGTATCGCGCGCAGAAGCACCTGTGGCGCATGCTGATCAAGAGCGGGCTCACGTATCTGAACGTGCACAGCGATGCCTTTGTAAAAGGCGAGCTGCGTGGTCAGCTCCTGCCGACTGGAGCCGTACCCTTCAATGTCCCGCTGCGGCCGCCCCAGGGAGGGGGGTCCCAGGCGCAAGGTGAGGGGCAGTTCTTCCTGAGTGAGGATGGGGCGACGCTGGCGTTCCGGCTGACGCACACAGTGACGGGCGCAACGGGGGCGGTCTTGGTGAAAGGGATGGGCGCGGGGCGTCAGACCTTGGCCTGCCCGGCGCTGACGATGGCGGCTGGCGCGGACAAGGCGCAGGGCTATTGCACGGTCGCGGCAGCGGCTGCGAACAACGTGCTCGACATCAACACGCTGCGGCTTGGCAATGTCTCGCTAGTCATCAACTCGACCACCGCGCCGATGGGCGAGATCGAGGGGGCGCTCGTCGTCCCAGTAATTCAGTAGGCGCCCGCCTCTTTACCTCCCTCTAACTGGCGACCCGCGTCGGCTCTTGTGGAGTGGACCCCGCCGTCGCCTTGCCTCCCTGTTCACCGCTGTCCTCGTCATCCAGTCGGAGCCGCAGCCAATCGCCAAACAGCTTGGCTTCGACCCGCTTGCCAACACCCTGAGCGCGATTTTTTCCGACGAGAGCCATCACCTGGCACTGATGAATGCCGCGGCGATCGTTGGCTTCTTTGAAGCGCTGGTACAGCGCCTCGATACGCGCCACCGACTGGCGAGCCGACTCGGGTGTCTTGAAGCGCAGACCGCCGAGTCCCTTAAACAGCGTGGCGTACTCGTTCTGCGGTCCCGTCGAGGTATAGAGATCGGCGTAGCTTGGGGCATAACCGCGCTCAATCAGCGCGTTCGCCACGTAGCTCGGCTCGGTGCGCAGGAGCTCGGCGATGACGAGGACATTCATTCCTTTCTGATACATCTCGACGGCCAGCATCTTCTTGGTGACTCGCTGCGTGCTGTGGCGCTTGCTGTTGCTGTGGCTCATGACGTGGGCACTCCTTCTCTGTCTTGCGCTCCGGCTCCATCCCACAGGCACACCTGTGCTCCCTGGGAATCGCTCTTACAGCGATCGGCCGGGCTGGGTTTACGAACGAAAGCGGCTGCGTTTCTGCGCATCGCGCGCCGGGTTTGCAGCGCGGATCGGCAGGTCTAGAAGCGGCAAGCAAAGCGGCCAGATCGACTCTTCGATCGACCCTTCGATCGACCCTTCGATCGACCCTTCGATCCACCCTTCGATCCACCCTTCTAATGAGGCGTTCCCCCGGACTTCCGCTCCCCCTGCCACCGACGATAAGAATGGCATACGGGTCTGACAATTCGCGGTGTCGAGCGGGTCCCCGCAGGCCCTTGCAAAGAAGAAATGTGGGCCGCCTGGTAAGCACCGCCAAGGTCGCCTGATACCGCTCGGCCGAACCCAGAGAAGCTCACGCAAAGGTCGGATCGCTGCCTTGCGACCGGCGTAACTACCCGGGAATGGCGCGAAAAACCCTTCCCGCACCCCTTCGACCTTTGGTACGCTAATGGCGATGATCGCGCTGTCTTATGCCCAGCAGAGAGGCTTCTAATGGGGCTCGAACTGGCGGGCAAGACCTTCGGTGGGTATCGCGTCGGTGACGTCCTGGATAGCGGGCCGCAGGGCGTGCTCTACGCGGCCGAGCACACGGCGAGCGGCGACAAGGTCGCGCTCAAGATCTACGCTGCCGATCTGGCTCGCGATAAGAGCCTGGCGGCACGCGTGGTTGCCGATGTGCAGCGCGCCGTCGCGGTGACGCATCCCAACCTGGCCGTGGTGCGGGAAGTCGGTACGGCCGAGTACAAGGGCAAGCGTCACCTGTTTGTCGCGATGGAGCGCCTGCCGGGTGAGTCGCTGAAGTCCCTGCTGAGCAAACAGAAGGGACAGCCGCTCCCTCTGACTCGGGCCCTGCATCTGGGGAGCGAGATCGCCGCTGCGCTCGAGGCCATTCATCGCAGCAATCAGGTCCATCGCCTGCTTCAGCCGGGCGCTGTGTTCGTTGCTCCCGGAGACGGAGACCGCGATGAAGAGCGCGTCGTGCTGCTCGACCTGGGGGCCTCCGCGGTGCCGGCTAGCGACGACAAGAAGGCCAAGCCCGGCGGCAAGGTGCAGGACGATCTGCGAGCGCTGGCTCTGCTGCTGAGCGCCATGCTCGAAGGCGGTGAGGGCAGCTTCGACAGCAGCCAGGCCGTGCTTCCCCTGCGACTGCGCAACCCCGCTGTTCCCTCGCGCATCGACGCCGTGCTGCGCAGCGTGATCAACGATTCCTTGGGCAGTGGCGACAAGGCGGCGCGCTATGACTCAGCCGCCGCGCTAGCTGCCGCGCTGCTTGGCACCGGCGAGACGCAGCCTAGCTACGCCAGCTGGTCGGCTGATGGGCGCACGCGGCCGCCGACCCGCAAGAGCGGTGGGACCCTGCTGTGGGCCGGCATCGTCGCCGTCGCTGGCGGCTTAGCCCTGGGATACTTCCTGTTCCCCAGCGACACGCCGCCGAGCGGGCCGGGCCCGCAGACTGGGCCGGATCGACCGCCGATCGTCGATCGCGCCAGCAACAATCCACCTCCATCCACTTCGGTAGATGCAGGGATCGATGCCGCGGCTGCGATCCATGCACCTGGGCCCGGTCACTGGCCGGCTCGACCGGGGAGCGCCATTCCGCCGGTGCGCCCGGCTGACGAGTGGCCGCCGACGCCTGCGCCCGCTGCACCCACGGGCCCGGTACCGCCTGCCGCCAAGCCCGTTCCTCCCGTCGGGACTCCGGCAGCGGCGTCGCCCGCCGTGCCGATCGGCCAGCCTGTGGGAGCTGGGCCCAACGTCCTTACGGCTCCCAAGAACCCTGCCGTGCCAGCGGCGACTCCGACGCCGGCGCCCGCCGCGGCTCCACCGGCAGCGGGGGGAGCGAAGCCTGGTGTCGCTCCGGGTAGCCCGACCGCTCCTGTGAGCCCGGCCGCCAAGCCGCCTGCGGCTCCCGTTGCGGCTCCGTCTGCGGGTATGCCGGCGGCAGCCGTCGCCAAGCCGGCTGCTGTGCCTGGTGCAAGTGCGCCCGGTGCGACCAATCAAGGCGCTGCTCAGCCGGCGGCCAAGCCGATCACGCCGACTCCCGTTTCGGGTCCAAGCGCTAGTGCAGGAGCTGCCAAGCCCGCTGCATCTCCGACGGGCGGCACGGCTCCGGGGACGATGGCCAAGCCGACTCCTGCGGCTCCGACCACTCCCAGCCCAGCTGGGGGCGTCACACCTGCTGCGGGCAGTAAGCCGGTTGGCAGTGTGGGCCCGGCAGCTAGCCCACCGCCTGCAAGCAAGACGCCGGTCACCGCTCCCACCGCCCCTGCCACGGGAGCCAAGCCCGCCACAGCACCCGCAGCCGCGACGGGGACTGCCCCAGCGAAGCCTGCTGCGCCGGCTGCGACGGGCGCTGCAGCCCCGAACCGATCTCCCAGTGCACCTGCTGCTCCCGCCGGAGCGGTACCGGCAGCAAAAAACCCAGAACCGCGTCCCAGCTCACCTGGAGCCGTGGCCCCGGCAGCCAAGCCAGCCACGACACCAAGTGGAGCGAACGGACCACAGTGAGGTGAAGTAGTGAAGCGCCTAGCTCTGTCAGTCCTGTTTGCGGCCTCGCTCGTCTCGGGCGGCGCCAGTGCTCAACCTGCTCCAGCCAAGCCGGCCGCTCCTGCTGCTGCGGCCCCCGCTCCCGCGGCGGGTCAGGTCGCTCGCCCGGCGGTGGGTCAGCCGGCTGCCGCACGGCCCCCGAACGCCGTGAACCCGGTGACGAACGAGCTAGCCAAGCGAGCGATCGAGTCCGCCCAGAAAGAAAACTACGAGGAGGCCTTGAACCTCTTCCGCGAGGCGTATCGCATCGATCGCAATCCGCGCTGGCTCTACAACATGGGCGTGCTCTACGACCGCTTGGGCAACTGCGATGACGCCGCGTTCTTCTATCGCGCTGGCATGTTCGGCAAGGGCGTGCTGCCGCAGGACGCAGAGCTCGTCGAGAATCGCCTGGCCGTGCTGCAGGACGAGTGCAAGTTCAAGGAGCGCCACAAGCTGATCTCCGATCGCCATGAGCGCGCTGGTCGCTACATCGGACTCAAGCTCTGCGCGCTCGCCGAGGACATCCTGACCGGCATCGTGACGCCCACCGAGCGGCAGCAGCTAGATGCCTGCAAGGCTGACGTGGCGCGCATGCAGAGCGCAGCCGGCGCCAAGTAGCCCTCCGACCTCGGCAAAACAGGCGAGACCGCGTGGGATAAAGCGACGTATAGTCGTACCCATCGAGGTACCGTGCCATGTTGCCGCCCCGCATCTCCGACCCATCCTCTCTCTCTCTGCGTCCTGCCCAAGTCGCTCCGCGCCGTCGTTCTTCTGCCGTGGCGCAGCTCTTGCCTGGCCTGGCCTTGCTGTGCGGGCTCGCGCTTGGCCTGAAGCCACGTTCGGCCGCGGCCTATGCCGAGGATGTGCACTTCCAGCTCGCGATGTGTTCGCTGGAAAAGACCGCCCTCAATACTCCCGCGAGTCCCGGCAACCTGGTGGCGACCGCCGCGGTGCGTAGCGCGATCGATAGTCACGCGCGGCGCAGCCCAGCTCTGCGTGACGCGTGGGTGAAGCGCTATCCCAGCCCCAACGACTTTGATGACTGGGCGTTCAAGTCCTTCCTGCTCCTAGAGCCGGGGGCCAAGGTCTACGGCATTGATCGGCTGGATGAGCGTCTGCCGGCCAGCGCTCGTTTGCTGGATCTGGTGTCGCACGCCGCCCGTCATCCCGACGAGGACTGGCGAAACCGCGAGCGTCTCGCCTACGACGCCAAGCGCGTACAGATCAAAGACAACAAGGGCGGTCCGGTGCCAGCGGATCCAGCGATCCTCAACATGGGCAAGCTGGGAGCGCTGTCGAGTCAAGCGCATGCGCACTACGGCTTGGCGCAGGTCGAGTTCTCGCCCGATCCCGACGTGCTCAAGTCCGATCCGCGGCGCTTCGCCCGCAAGGCGGGATACGAGCGAGCGCCGATCATTACGCTGGCCGCCGAGATGGCGCAGATCCATCTCGATATCGGGCTGGTCGCAGCGCTGAGTGATGCCCCCGGCGCGCTGGAGCTTTCGTGGCTGTACTCTGGCGCGGGCTTCCACTACCTCGAAGACATCGGCAACCAGATTCACACCGTGCAGGTAGGGCTCTTCGACTTCTTCCAGGATGCATTCATCGAGCGAGCCAAGATGGGTCTTCTGACCGGCGGTGGCTACGTGCAGCCAATGCGCAGCCTGGCGTCGATCGGCATCGACATCCTGACCAACCATCACGTGCTGTCGGAACACCTGACCGAAAAGCGCTTCATCGGTGCGCTCAGCGGCGGCGGCAGTCCCGAAGGTCAGCGCTTGGTTGCGGCCGCGCGTCAGGACGACCCGCAGTTTGCTGCGCAGCTGGATGCCGCTCTTGCTCCGCTGGGCCCGACGCCCGAGCGCGGCGAGTTCGGGCTGCTGATGACCCGGGCACTCATCGAAGCGTCCTCGATGGAAGGCGCCGATGTCTACCGCGCGACCCGCTCGATTGCGCTGCCGATCCTGCGCTCCCGAAACGGCAAGTACGACGAGACGCGTGATGAGCCCGACCGCTTTCTCTTGCCGCGTAGCAGCAGCACCGACGCCTCGTACGAGCAGTTCTTCAGCTTGCAGGAGCGAGCCTTCCGACGGGTGGGTACCGCGCTGCGCCGCTGGGTGCAGCTTCAGCGCAAAGCCACGGGACAGGAAGGGGCTGCGCTGTCTCCCGAAGATCGCGCCGCCATGCGTGCGATTGCCATCGAGCGCTTGGTCACGCGTCAGCTTCGCATGCTAGAGCAGCAGGAGGCACGCTTGGCCGACTTCCTCCGCCAGCCGCCGGAGCTGCAGACGCAGCCCGAGAAGTCGCCGGGCCTGTTGGTCGCTGACATCGTCCTTCTGCTCGGCCTCTGCTCCATCGTCTTCTTCGGGAGCCGTCGCCTGCGCCGCTCGTCGTAACAGCTGATCAGTTCTTGATCAGCTCGCCCTCCCGCCTACCCGCCTCTTCCCTGCACTGCTCCATGATGGAACAAGCGTCACTGCACTGATCGAATGTGGCGCAGCGCGCGCCGCCTTGGTGTCGTCTGCGACGGCCCTTGACCTTGGTACAGCCCGTGCTTTTGCCTTCTGGCATCACCGAAGCAGCGGAGGCGCAAGATGCCCAAAGTTCAGGTCCCGCAAGAGCTGGTTCCCGTCGATCCCAACAGCAAGAGCATCGGCCGTTACCAGGAAGGCTGGCGGGCCGGCAAGCCGGTCGAAGATCCCGAGAAGCTCAAGCGCTGGGGCTTCATCACCGCCAAGCCCAGTGAGTACCTGGTGTACGTCAACCAAGGCCGCATCGACATGCGCAAGTCAGGTCAGGGCCAGCGCGTGTGGAAGTGGCCGTGGAGCTCAGTGGCGATCGTGCCCACGTCGCTGCAGCAGATCGACTTTGTCGCCGATCAGGTCACGCGCGAGCGCGTCGGCGTCAGCGTCAGCGGCGTGGCGGTCTTTCGCATCGTGCAGCCCGAGATCGCATTCCGAGTGCTGAACTTCACCTACGGCGAGAGCGCCAAAGAGAAGCTGTCGCAGACCCTGCGCGAGATGTTCATCGGCGCCGCTCGTCGCCTGATCGCCAACCTGACGCTGGAGCAGTGCCTGCAGAATCGCAAGGAGTCGATCGCGCGCTTCCTGATGGAAGAGATCACTCCCGTGGTATCGGGCAGTGGCCGAGGCGAAGACACGACGGATCAGGGCTGGGGCGTGGTCATCGACACCATCGAGATCCAGGATGTGAAAATCTTGTCGCGGCAGGTGTTTGAGCACCTGCAGGCGCCCTATCGCGCCGAGATCGCGATGAAGGCCGAGATGGCCGAGCTGGAACGCCAGCGCTCAGTGGCCGAGCGGCGCAGCATGACCGAGCGGCAGTCGGCAGAGGCCACCATCCTGGCGCAGCGTGAGACGCGCATCCTCAAAGCGCGCTCGGAAGCGGAAGCTGCCGAGAGCGAATCGGCGGAAGCGCTGCGCGCTGAGCAGGCCAAGGCGCGGGTGGCGAGTGACGAGCTGGCGCGCAAAGAGGCGCTGTCACGCAAGCGAGTCGCGGTCGAAGAAGGCATCGCCATGCAGACCACCGAGAGCAACGCCTCGCTAGAGCGACGACGACAGCAGATCAAGCAAGAGCAAGAGATGGCGCAGCTTAAGCTGCAAGAGGAGAAGCGCGTGACATCGGCCCAGGTCGAGCTGCGGGCGCTACACAGCGAGGTTGAGCTCGCCGAGCAAGCGCACCAGGCCGACATGCGCAAGCAAGAGCAGCTCGCCGCTCGCCGGGCTATCGCGCAGGGGGAGATCGGAAGAGCGTCGTGTAGGGAAAGAGTGTCTTCGCCTGTGTAGATC
>CALFYE010000224.1 GCA_937952145.1 uncultured Myxococcales bacterium | reverse complement strand
GAGATACATTGGCGTGACTGGAGTTCAGACGTGTGCTCTTCCGATCTCACCGATGATCATGCCGTAGCGCGGCTTCAGATCGTAGCGCACAACCTGACGCGGCATCATCGGCGGCGGCGGGGCAGCGTACATCGGCTGCTGTCCCGGCGGCTGGACGTACACCGGCTGGTTGGGATCGCCGGGCTGGACATAGACCGGCTGACCCGGCTGCATGGGCTGCGCCGGCTGGACATAGATCGGCGCGCCCGGCTGACCATTCTGCGGTGGCTGGACGTAGACGGTCTGACCCGGCTGTACCTGATAGACCGGTCCCACTGGCTGCGGCGGTGTCTGGGCCCCGACGGCCGGTGGAGCCGGCAGCACGGGGGCTGAGCTGACGTTGGGGGCGCCCTGCGCTCCGGCGAGCGCGCTCCAACCAATGGATGCAAGCACTACGCTTGTGCCAAGCAGCTGACTCGTCTTCATCGTTATTCCCTCTAGCTAATGTGTTCCTGAGTCCGACTCGATTCTTTGATACTAGCGCTGTTTGACGGGGCTGAGCACGCCAGATTCTGCGTCGCCACGCATGTGGGCAACATGACTGCGATCTTATGTGTTGACCGTCGGTCCCCCCCCGCCCCCGTGATAAGGTGCCGTCGATGCTGCCCACCCATGCAAGAGACTCTCGATGAGCGGAAGCCACGTCGAGCTGTTCTTTACCTCGCCCCGCAAGCTGCCGCGCCCAAGTCGCTTGCCGGGACGTGTCGTGGTCCTAGATGTCGCCTTCGCTGCCGATGGCCTGGGCACGTCCTTCGACGAGATTACGCGCCCGTTCATCGAGGGACTGGGGGGGCGCCTGGCGGCCTGGGTCGATCACCACGACCACGAGCGACACGCCGACTATCGCCGCGACCCGCGCTTTGTGCTGGCCACCAAAGCCCAGCACGGCGCCTGTCCCGAGATGGTGACTGAAGAGCTGGTAGCTTCCGTCGGCCCCATCGGCTCGATCCTCTGCCACCTCGATGTCGATGGGCTGTATGCCGCGGCGAAGTGGCTGCGCGGTGGACGTGAGCCCTATCCCGGGGCCGATGAGGATGCCCGCGCCATCGATACCCGCACCGGCACGCCGTCGGCGCGCGCCCTGCGCATCGATCACGCGCTGCGAGCCCGCTTCCGCGATGACGCGCTTAAGCATCGCATCGTGCAGCACCTGGCCTGTGGCCTTCCGGGCGATGAGCACGCCGCTGTGATCGCCGAAGCCGCCGCCGAGTTTGCCGCCATGGCCGAAGAGACCAGCCGCCTGTCGGGTCTGTTTCAGCGCCGCGGACGCGTGGCCTACGTCGACGCCCAAAGCCTGGCGCGCGGGCCGTTCGATAAGACCGATCTCTTGCTCGCAGGACAGACTCAGGCCGAGATCGCCGTCGTCCGCCATGCCGGCTTCGTCGTCATCGCCGCCGGCTTCGACTCGGGCATCGACTTCGTCAAGCTGTTCGAGCTAGGCGGCGGCATGCCCACCCGCGTCTCGCTACCCGAAGCCCGCCTCGACGAAGTTCTGTACAAGCTCAACAGCTAGAGCGATCAGGCCTTGGCCAAGGGACCAAGCACCGCCCGATGCCGGTCGACAGCTGGGGCTATTGCAGCGTGTCCGTGATGCTGGCAACGATGCGATCCGCGCTGTCTGCGGGTCCACCCTCGGCCTGTGCCTCACGAATCAGGATTTCGCCGTCTCCCGTCAGGACCACTACCCCCACTCCGCGACGTACTTCGACGACGCGCCCGGGCGAACGCCCGGCCCAGGTGCGTGGCTTTCCAACCGGGGATGCGCCCCAGATCGTGACTCGCGCGCCCCGGTGCGTCGTCCATGCCCCGGGATAGGGGCGCGTCACGGCGCGTATCAAGTTGTAGATGCGCTTCGTCGGCCACTGCCAAAAGATGCGATTGTCGATGTCCGCCCGCTTGCAACCATACGTCGCTTGCGCTGCATCCTGCGGCCGGGTGGGGACGGGGCCGGCCAGAAGCCGCGGCAGCCAGTCGGCGATGATGCGCTCGTAGCAGCCCGTGACGCGCTCCATCACCTCGGCAATGCGGTCGTCGTCCCCCACCGGGATGGAGTGCTGAGCGATGATGTCGCCCTCATCCGCGCCGGCCGCCATCGTCAGGAGCGTTGCACCGACTTGCTCTTCGCCGTTGACCAGCGCCCAGACGGTCGGCGCGAACCCGCGATAGGCCGGCAACAGAGAGTCGTGCAGCACATACGCACCGCGGCGCATCGATTCGTAGACCGACCCAGGAACCAGATAGCGCCAGCCCGCGGCCAGCATGACGTCCTGTGGCTCTGTCCACGGCAGTCCAGATCCGGCCGGCCCCAGGGTCCGCTGCACGGCGAAGCGGGCCGATGCCGCGGCTGCCGCCTGGGCGATCGCGTCACAGAACGGCGGCTCGTCGGCTCCTTCGCGAAACGTCACCACGGTGTAGTCCGCGTCGGGGAGCGCAGCCAGGGCAGCGCGCAGCACGCGAAGCCCGCGTGCCGTTGCGACCAGCAAGACGATGCGCGGTCGCCCGCTCATGCCTCGTCGCTCCGACCTGACGACTCGGTCAGAAACCACGCCAGTGTGCGCCGCATCGTGTCTTCCAGGTTCGTCTGCGGCGTCCAGCCCAGCCGCGCTCCGGCGGCCTGGATAGACGGGCGACGGCGCTCGATATCTTGGTAGCCCACGCCGTAAAACGCCTCGCCAGGAACCCGTTCGATTCCGGCCGTAAATGGGCGACGTTGCCCATGCGGGGTCTCGGCGTAAAGGCGAATCAGCAGCGCCGCAAGCTCATAAATACTTCTGTCATTGTGCGGGTTTCCAATATTGAAAATTTGCTGATTCGCCGAGCTGCCCGAGTCTAATAATATCTTCATCAAGGCATCGATCCCGTCTTCAATGTACAGAAAACTCCGGCGCTGATTTCCATCACCGACAATTTGAATTTTTCGATCGCCTAGAATATCGGAAATGAACTGCGTCACCACGCGGTGCTTATGATCCCCGGCCGCCCCCAGACGATCGAGCCGAGGTCCCACCCAGTTGAAGGGCCGAAATATTGTATAATTCAACCCATGCTTTATGCCATAAGCATAGATAATCCTGTCTAGAAGCTGTTTAGAGCAGCTATAGATCCAACGCATCTTATGGATAGGCCCCAGTACCAAGTTAGACGATTCTTCGTCGAATTCAGCATCCGGGGTCATCCCATAGACTTCCGAAGTCGATGGATGAATGACGCGCTTCCCATATTTGCTGGCCAGTTTGATCAGCTTCAGGTTTTCCGTGAAGGCCAGCTCAAACACGCCCAGGGGGTCGGCGATATAAGACTTCGGTGTCGCAATGGCAGCCAGCGGGACAAGGATATCGCAGCGCTGGATCTGCGATTCCATCCAGTCCTGTTCTTGCGTCAGGTCTCCTTGCAGAAACTCAAAGGCGGGATGGCCTCGCAGGTCTGCGATGTTATCCTGGTACAGGTCGATACCGACGACAGACCACGGCAATTCGCCCAAAATACGACGCGCCAATGCATTGCCGATAAACCCGTTGACCCCAACAATAAATACCCGCATGGATCCTAATTCCCTTTCCTATTACAATATTACCTACACAGGGTCACATGCCGACATACGACAGAAAGCAATCCGCCACATATTCGGCATCATCTAGATTCATATTGTAGTAGATTGGCAGTCTTAGCAGTCGCTCACTTTCGCGTGTAGACCAGCGGTCCTCACCATGCAAGCGGCCAAATCGCAGCCCGGCCGGCGAGCTATGAAGCGGGGCGTAGTGCGATCCAGCGGAGATTCCTTTTTCCCGCAAGAATGCCTGACAGTCGCTGCGCTGTGCTTTGTCTTGCAACTTAACATAGAATATATGTGCATTATGCTGACAGTGCTCCGGCACCATCGGAATCTCTGCCTTTTTCGATAGGTGCACGTCTTGCAGTCTTGAATGATAATGTTTCCAAATTGTCATACGCTTTTCGTCGATGTCCTGGGCCGCGGTTAAATTTGCACATAAATAGGCCGCATTCATTTCATTCATGGCATAGGAAGACCCCAAATCGGTCCAGGTGAAAAAGCGCGTCTTCCCGGCAAAGAAACGTGCGCTATCGGTTCCCTTGGCAAGAAAGACCTCTATTCGCTCGAACCAGTCTTTACGGCTGGTCAAAAGCGCCCCGCCTTCGCCGGCTGCCGTGTAGTTTTTCGTCTGATGAAAGCTGAACATGGCCAGCTCGCCAAAGGTGCCCAGCGCTTGTCCGCGATACCTGGCGCGCAAGGCCTGCGCGGCATCCTCGATCACGCACAGGCCGTGCTTCTGGGCGATGGACAGGATGGCGTCCAGCTCGCACGCGACGCCGGCATAGTGAACCGGCACCACAGCCCGCGTGCGCGGCGTAATGGCCTCGGCGAACAGTCGCTCATCCAGGTTCAGGGTGTCTGGGCGGATGTCGACAAAGACTAGGGAGGCGCCGCGCATGGCAAACGCGTTCGCCGTCGATGCGAACGTGAACGAGGGAACAATGATCTCGTCGCCGGGTCGCAGATCCAGCAGCAAGGCCGCCATCTCTAGCGCCTGCGTCCCCGAGGTGGTCATGGCACAGCGCCGCGCACCGCCAAGCTCCCCCTCGATCCATGCGGCACAGCGCGACGCAAAGTAGCCGCGCTGCGTAAAGGCGCTGTCATAGACCTGTCGGATGAGCTCAAGCTCGCCCCCGGTGCGGGTCGGCTGACTCAGCGGGACGCGCAGCGGCGGAACTTTGCTGGGCGGGGTCATGGGGTCCCCCGCCAAACGATCGATCGGCCGCGACCGATGCCGTAGTAGGCAAGGCCGGCAGCCTCGACGGTGTGCGGGTCGTAGATGTTGCGACCGTCAAAGATCACAGGCGTGCGCAGCAGCGCTTTGATCCGCGCGAAGTCAGGACTCCAGAAGATCTTCCACTCCGTCACGATGACCAGACAGTCGGCATCGACCAGCGCGTCATAGGGGTCTTGGCACAGGACCAAGTCGGGGCGGGCACCGTATAGAAGCTCGGCCTGCCCCTGCGCGTGCGGATCGTAGGCGCGCACCGTGCTGCCCACGGAAAAGAGCTGGTCCAGCAGCACACGAGAGGGCGCGTTGCGCAGGTCATCGGTGTTGGGCTTGAACGCCAGCCCCCAGACGGCGATCGTGCGTCCCGCGAGCGTCCCAAAGCGCCCCTGCATCAGCTCAAACAGCCGCCGCTTCTGCGCCTCGTTCACCGCTTCGACGGACGGCAGGATCTGCGGCTCGTAGCCGGTCTGTCGGGCCGTGCGGGCCAGCGCCTGCACATCCTTGGAAAAACAGGATCCGCCGTATCCCGCACCGGCGTAGATGAACGAGTAACCGATGCGCGGATCGGCGCCGACCCCCTGCCGCACAAGCTCGATGTCCGCGCCGATGCGCTCGGCGATGTTAGCCACCTCGTTCATCAGGCTGATCTTGGTCGCCAGCATCGCGTTGGCTGCGTACTTGGTCAGCTCGGCAGAGCGGGTATCCATAGTCAGGACCCGCTCGTGGTTGCGGTTGAACGGCAGGTAAAGCTCCTTGAGCATCTCGATGGCGCGCCGGCTGTGCGTGCCGAGGATGATGCGGTCTGGCCGCATGCAGTCTTTGATGGCGTCGCCCTCTTTCAAGAACTCGGGGTTCGAGACGACATCGAAGGAAATCGCGACCCCGCGCCCGCGTAGCTCGGCGGCGATGATGGCCTGCACACGATCGGCGGTGCCCACAGGAACGGTGGACTTGCCGACGATCACCGCATCGCCCTGCAAGTGTCGCCCGATGCTGCGGGCGACGGCGAACACCTGCGATAGGTCCGCACTGCCGTCATCGGCAGGCGGCGTGCCGACCGCAATGAACAGCACCCGCCCGTGCGCCACAGCCGCTTTTTCGTCGGTGATGAAGCGAAGCCGACCCGCCGCATGGTTGCTGGCGACAAGCTCGGGGAGGCCTGGCTCGAAGAAGGGCACTTCCCCGCGGTTCAAGCGCGCAACCCGGTCGGCCGCGACATCCATACAGACGACGTCATTGCCGACCTCGGCCAGGCACGCCCCGGTCACCAAGCCGACATAGCCAGTGCCAAATACCGCGATTTGCATCGGTCTCCGCCCCTTGCAGACCCTAGTCTCGACGCGGACCGCCCCCCCGTACGGCTGCCACGGACCGCTCGAAACGCGAGCATCACATGCAAAATTTGCAACTTCAATTACTAAATCTCTATCCATTTAGTTCGCTCGCACGATGCAGCGGTCATCGCGCCTGCCGCCCACTTGGCTGCCGATGCGCGGCTGTTCCGCCAAGCGGGGCGCAAGGAGGGAGGAGCGAGGAGGAAGGAGCGAGCAGCGCCCGCATGACTCAATGATCGCGGGGCTCCCAGCTGGCGACGGCGTCGCCAACGGACGCAGCGGCCGGGGTCCGTTGCCAGTGTGACCCGGCACGCTTGCAGCGCCTGGCGACCGGAGTCCCGGTGGCGGCTGGCTGAGCGGCTGCCTCGACTGAGCGGGCCTGGGAACCAGAGTCCCCGCGCTGGCGACACAATCCCCAAAGTGTGTCTGCGATCGCCCCTCGCTAGAGTGCCCCTCACGGCATCGACAAGCCGATGCCAGGAGGAGTGAACGATGGGCAACCTGTGGATGAAAATGCGACGACTTCCTGCGATGGTGATGGCCTCGGTCTTGACGCTGGGCCTCTCGGCGCAGGCGCTGGCCCTGCCAGTTGGAACCGAAGAAGAACTGCAGCAGGCCGAAGAAGAGGCGCTGCGCAACCCGCCAACCTGGGAGCAGC
Organism: uncultured Myxococcales bacterium; assembly: GCA_937952145.1. Classification (GTDB taxonomy): domain Bacteria; phylum Myxococcota_A; class Polyangia; order Palsa-1104; family JAEUJZ01; genus JAEUJZ01. The sequence continues at coordinate 67,327 of CALFYE010000224.1, read as the reverse complement.
TCTACGCATCGGGGGTCGACTTCACGGCGATCGTTGCGCTGTCGAACTGCTCGGGTTCGCTGGTGCGCTTTAAGTCGTCGCGGACCTCGGACTTCGCGATGGTGCTGACCAACGGTCACTGCGTCGGCGGCAGCTTCATCAAGCCGGGGGATGCGCGGGTCAATGTCCTCGCGCTGCGCAGCTTCAACCTGCTGCCGAGCAGCGGCGCGGGCACGCTGGGTACGCTGCGCTCATCGACGCTGATGTACGCGACGATGACCGGTACCGACATGGCGATATACAAGCTGACCTCGACCTATGCCCAGATCGCGGCCCGCTATGGCGTCGCGCCGCTGACCATCACCGACACCCACCCCACGGCCGGCACGGCAATCACCGTTGCCTCGGGCTTCTGGCGCCGCCTCTACACCTGCACCATCGACAAGTTCGTGCCCGAGTTACGCGAAGGTGGCTGGAGCTGGCAGGACTCGATCCGCTACACGCAGCCGGGCTGCGAGGTCATCGGCGGCACCTCTGGCTCGCCGATCATCAGCGTCGATACCAAAGAGGTCATCGGCATCAACAACACCGGCAACGAGAGCGGTGGTCGCTGCACCGTGAACAACCCCTGCGAGGTCGACAGCATGGGCAATGTCACGTTCGAAAAGGGCGCGAGCTACGGCCAGCAGCTCTACCAGATCTATCGCTGCGTCGATGACATGGGCCGCTTCAACCTCAACGCGGCGGGCTGCGGGCTGCAGAAGCCCGCGACGCCGTAGCGAGTAGCGACCGGGGGGCAGCAGGTCGCTAGCTGCGGCCGTAGACCGGAATCTGGGCGCCGCTGATGTCGCGCGCGGCGGGGGAACACAGAAACAGGATGACCTCGGCGATCGACTCGGGGGCGACCCATTTTTTGGGATCGGCAGCCGGCATCGCCTTGCGATTGGCTTCGGTGTCGATGGTGCTGGGCAGCACGCAGTTGACGCGGATGCCGCTTTCGAGAAGCTCAGCCGCCATGCTCTCAGACAGCCGCAGCAGCGCGGCCTTAGAGGCCGCGTAGACGCCGACGTGGGCATCGGACTTCAGCGCGGCCCGCGCACCGATGTGAATGATGGCGCCACTGCCCTGGCGCTTCATGATCGGCACCACACCGTGCGCCAGGTTAAACGCCGAGCGCGCGTTGAGATCCATGAGGAAGTTCCAGTCGCTCTCGCTGGTCTCGTGGACATCGCCCATGCGGAAGCCGCCAGCGATGTGCACGACGATGTCGATGCGCGACAGGGCCTGCTCGGTGGCGTGCGCAAAGGCCGTCGCTTGGTCGAGGTGGCTGAGATCCGCCTGGTGGATATGACAGCGCTCCGGCGAGAGCCCAAGCTCACTGCGCAATAGCGCCAAGCGCTCGCGGTGAGTATCGGTGAGCGCCAGCAGCGCCCCCTGTTCGGCAAAGGCCCGTACGACAGCGCGGCCGAGTCCACCTGCGGCTCCGGTGATCAGGACGACTTTCTTATCGAACAGCATCAATCCCCTCAAAAGCTGCGTGGCTCAGCCCCCGGGCTGGCCGGTTTGCCGACGGGCCGACGGCCCCAGTCAGAGTCTACACAGTAGCGCAAAAGCGTCAGGAAGTACTGCCGGACATCGGGGATCTCAACCCCGCTGCCGCGCAGATCGGTGCGGGTGTGGCTGGTGTCAAAAGCCGCCCCGTGACTGAGGTAGGGGACGTAGATGCGCCCGGTCTCCAGCGCCTTGCGTCGCTTACCGCGCAGCACAAAGCGTAGGAGCGGTCGCACCCAGCGCTCGTAGGTCGCGATCGGCATAAACAGCGGCTTGTAGACTTTGAAGAAGTCCGCTGCGACATCGATGGCGGCACCAATCGTCGTCGAGCGCTCGGGCCCGGCCGCCAGGTGATAGGTCTTGCCCAGCGACGATTCGAGCTGACCGAGCTGCAGGATGGCACGGATGACAAAGTTCACCGGCACCAGATCGACGATGCCGGCGCGCGAGGCGGGGACGATGGGAATCAGCCCACGCGCGAAGACCTTCAGCGGCCAATACATGACCTTAAACGACGAGGTGTAGCCGCTCTCGCTATCGCCGACCACGATGCTGGGGCGATAGATCGTCACCGGCAGCGGTGCTCGTCCCCCCTCGCCACGCAGGGCGGCGCGCACCAGCCCCTCGGCTTCGAACTTGGTCTGCTCGTATGTGTTGTGAAAGGTCTGACCGCAGTCGAGATCGTCCTCGCGAATCGCCCCGCGACGCGTGCCGGCGACGTAGGCGGTGCCGATGTAGTGCAAGCGGCGCAGCGTGCCCGCAGCATGTGCGGCCTGGGCCAAGGCGAGGATCTCGCGCGTGCCATCGACGTTGGTGTGTCGCGCTTCGTGCAGCGGCAGGTCGAAGCGCACCGTCGCTGCCCCGTGATAGATCTCGTGCGTGCGGGCCGAAAGGGCCGAAAACGCGGCCTCATCCAGACCCAGGCGCGGCCGCGTGATGTCGCCGGGCTGGGCGTGCACGCGAGCGCGTCGTGCATCCTCACGCGGAAGCGGTGCGCCCTCATCTAGGACGTCCTGCAAGCGCCGCTCCGCCAGCTGAGCCGCCTCGGCCGGTGACAGCGCGGCCGGCGGAGGACTGGTGCCGCGACTGCGTGACTCGCCCCGCTCGCGCACCAAACAGACGATGTCGTACTCGCTCGGTAGCGAGGTGATGAGTCGCCACAGGAGCTCGCGCCCCAGAAAACCGGTGGCGCCGGTGAGGACCACGGCCCGACGCGGTTTTTCACCGGTCGAGGTCGAGGTCGGAGGACGGGAGGAGTCGGGGACGGTCGCGGGGGTCTCGGACATGGCCGGCGGAGTATAGCGCCCTGCGCCGGGACGGGAAAAAATCCCCTCAGCGACAGCGTTTTGATTATCCTCGCCTGAAACGGGGCGGGCCTGGGATGGGCCCTCGTATCGGCAGATATCGGCAGACATCGACTGCCCCTTTGGAAAGCGCGCAGCGACCCCGCATCGCAGCCCCCTCAGATCGCCCCTCGTCACGGGAGAAGCACAAGGAACCATGCATCACGACAAGCAGACTGAGACCGCCGCGCCGAGCGCCGGCACGCGCATCGAAAAAGACACGTTTGGCGACATCGCCGTCAAGAGCGATCGCTACTGGGGCGCGCAGACGCAGCGCTCGCTGCAGAACTTTCGCATCAGCGGCGAGCGCTTCCCGCGCGAGTTCATCTACGCCCTCGGTGTGGTCAAGAAGGCAGCAGCGCGCACCAACGTTCGACTCGGCAAGCTCACCGACAAGCTGCTGCCCGCCATCGAGCAGGCCGCCGACGAGGTGATCGCCGGCGGGCTCGACGAACACTTTCCGCTGGTGGTGTGGCAGACCGGCAGCGGCACGCAGACCAACATGAACGCCAACGAAGTGATCTCGAACCGCGCCATCGAGATCCTCGGTGGGGTGATGGGCAGCAAGAAGCCCGTGCATCCCAACGATCACATCAACATGTCGCAGTCGACAAACGATCACTTTCCGACGGCCATGCACGTCGCGATCGTCGACCGCGTGCACCATCGCCTGCTGCCCGCCCTCGCCGGGCTCAAGAAGGTGCTGGAAGAAAAAGCCAAGAGCTTCGATCACATCGTCAAGATCGGTCGCACGCACCTCATGGATGCGACGCCGCTCTCGCTGGGTCAGGAATTCGGCGGCTACGCAGCGCAGATCGGCTTTGCCATCTCCACCGTGCGGGCGGCCCTGCCCGGCATGTACGAGCTGGCCGCCGGCGGCGCCGCGGTCGGCACCGGCCTCAACAGTCACCCGAAGTATGCCGAGGGTGTGGCCGCGGAGATCGCGGCGATCACCGGCCTGCCGTTCGTCACCGCGCCGAATAAGTTCGCCGCGCTGGCCGCCCACGATGCCGTGGTCTCGCTGTCAGCGGCGCTGCGCACGGCGGCAGTGGCGCTGTTCAAGATCGCAAGTGACATCCGCCTTCTGGGCAGCGGCCCGCGCTGTGGCCTCGCCGAGCTGAACCTGCCCGAGAACGAGCCGGGCAGCTCGATCATGCCGGGCAAGGTAAACCCGACGCAGTGCGAGGCCATGACCATGCTCTGCGCACAGGTCATCGGCAACGACGCCGCCGTCGCCTTCGCCGGCACTCAGGGCCACTTCGAGCTCAACGTCTTCAAACCGCAGATGGTGTACGGCGTGCTGCAGTCGCTGCGCCTGCTGGCCGACGGCGTCGATTCCTTCGTCGAAAACTGCGTGCAGGGCATCACCGCCAACGAGACGCGGATCAAGGAGCTACTCGGCAAGTCGCTGATGCTGGTGACCGCGCTGGCGCCGCGTATCGGCTACGACATGGCGGCCAAGATCGCCAAGACCGCGCACAAAGAAGGCAAGACGCTGCGCGAGGTCGCGATCGAGCTTGGCGCGCTGAGCGGTGAAGAATTCGATCAGACCGTCCGCCCCGAAGACATGATCGAGCCGCGCCCGTAGCGCCTCCTAACCAGGCAGCCCCCGTCGCTGCTCCCCCATTACATCCCGCCCTGAGCCTGGATCCTAGCGATGACTGAAGCGACCTCTGAGCCGCGCGCAAGCGCTGCCTCGCCCCCCTCTGCCTTCGATGTCGCGCGCCGCGTGCTCTTGCGCGTCGAGGCCGGAGCCTACGCCAGCCTGGCCCTGTCGGGAGAGCTGGAGCGCGCCCGGCTCGACGACAGCGCCCGTGGCCTGTGCACCGAGCTGGTCTACGGCAGCCTGCGCAAGCAAGCGCGCATCGATCAGATCCTGGCCGGGCTCACGCCGCGCGGTCTGTCGGGACTGGATACGCAGGCGCGCGTGCTGCTACGGCTGGGCGCGTATCAGCTGCTGCATACCCGCGTCTCGCCGGTGCGAGCGGTGAATCAGGTGGTGACGACGCTGCGCACGCTGCGCGGCCCAGGGCTGGCCGGCTTTGCCAATGCGCTGCTGCGCCGCCTAGCTCGCGAGGGCGCGCCGGCCCTGCCTCCCCTGCCCCATGACGCCTCACCCGCTGCGGTTGCCGACGCTTTGGCGCAGCAGCACGGGCTGCCGCCGTTTCTGCTCGCCGAGCTGCTGCCGATACTCGGACGCGCTGGAGCCACCGCGCTGTGCGCCGCTCTCGATACCCCCGCCCCGACCTGGCTGCGCCTAAACCCCCTGCGTGGCTCGTATGCCGAGGCTCTGGACGCCCTGCGTCGCGAAGGCGCCGTCCTTGCCGAGCCCAAGACCGGCGACACCTCAGCCGGCGAAGCCCTGCTGCGCGACAGCCTGCCCGAGGCCGTGCGCCTGCTCTCGGGTCATCCCTTCGCCGGAGCAGCGTATCGACGGGGCCTGTTCACCGCGCAGGATCTGGGAGCTCAGCTCGTCACCCGCCTGCTCCTCGCCGACAGCGAAGAAGGCGCACTCCGCCTCCCAGACGGCCCGCTGCTCGATGCCTGCTGCGGGACGGGCGGCAAGGCGACTCATCTTTCGGCCCTGCTGTCCGAAGCCGGACTCAGTGGCCGTCGCATCGATGCCGTCGATCAGTCGGCGCGCAAGCTAGAGCTCTGTCACGAACACCTCGCACGCCTCGGCTGTCGCGACGTCCACCCACGCCGCGTCGATCTCATGCAGCCCGAGGCCATCTCCAGCCAGCTCTCGCCGAGCTACGCCGCCATCCTGCTCGATGCGCCGTGCAGCGGCAGCGGCGTGCTGCGTCGCCATCCCGAAGCCCGCACGCGCCTTACGCGGCAAGGAGTGATCGCCCTCGCCGAGACCCAGCGCCGCATCCTAGAGGCGCTCCTGCCACGCCTGGCCCCCGGCGGAGTCCTCGTCTACGCCGTCTGCAGTCCGCTCCCCAGCGAGGGAGCCGAGCTCCTCTCCACCGTCCTCACCGCCCATCCCGAGCTGCGCCCGCTGCCGCCCTCGTCCACCCCCCTGTGGTCATCCCTCCGTCGCGGCCCCCTCTCGGGCATCCACACCTGGCCCCACGCACACAACGCCGACGCCTTCTTCGCCCTCCGGCTTATGCGCATTCCCCCCAGCCAAACCAGCTAATCAAAAATTACAGAATACCCCCCACGCCACCAACTAACAGTAAATCACCGCGCCACCCAAAAATCCACACATAAACCAATATCCACGTATCAAAACATCTACACAAACACCCATTCAGAAAGTGTTTACATATTATCCCCCCTTCAAACAGCCCGTAAGGCTGGGGCCGCAGCGGATCTCATTTTTTCGACGCCCCGGCGAAAAAAGGAGGCCGCGTCCGCTGGGCCCCCAAGCTTGCTTGGGGAGGGCCCCAGCCGTGCAGCAAGTCCGCGCTGAAGGCGTTTGCAGCCCAATTTGTAAACACCTTCTAAGGCTGAGCCGGAGCAAATCCATCAAGCCCCAGCCGAGCCAACATGTGTGACCAGGGCAGTCGGGCGAGCTTGACGGGGGGCGGGGGCTCTTCAGCCGCTTCGGCATCCCCCGCCAAATCGCCAGGCAGCGCCGCAGCAAAGGCCGAGACGATCGCCCCCGGCAGAAGTCCCGCCGGACAGGCAGCCGAGCAAGCGCCGCAGCGCGTGCAGCCCGCCGTCATGGCCAGCGTCTCGGCCGAGAGCTTGGGCGGGCTCGCCTGGCCGAGTGCACGCATCAGCAGGTGAGGCTGAGTGCCCTGCCCAGCCGTCGGACAAAGATCAGTGCATAGGCGACAGGTTTGGCAGGTATTGGCGGCACGCTGCCGCAGGCTAAAGGAAGCCCGATGGCGACGGATCAGCGGGTGGCCAGCCGGCAAGACGTAAAGCACCGAGGGAATATCCCCCGCCGACGACAGCGGGAGCGGACGATCCGCTTCCCACAGCGGACCCGCCAAGGGATCCGCGAAGAGCGGCACCCAAGCTGACGTCGTCGCACCTCCGACGCAGGCGACGAGCTGTCGTGCCGTCATCACGCGATTAGTCACCGCCACCACCGCCGGCTTGGCGACCGCCCCGACGACCGAGATGCGAGCATCGAGCGGTGGCGCGGCTCCATCGTGACGCAGCAGCGCCGAGATCGCGACGAGCCCCTCGGCGGGGAGAGCAAAGACTCGCCCCTCCGCTGCAGGCAGCGCTCGCTCGGGCTGGCTGGGGAAGGCGCGCGGCGCAGCCCGGGTCTCCAATCGCGCAAGCGCGGCGGGAGGCTCGACATCATCGCGCAGCCACAGCGCAAGCCGCGGCGCCGAGAGCGAAAGCACCATCAGCGACAGCCCCTCGGCAAGCCCCTCGCCGTGATGGGTCAGCCAGTGCCGACGCGTGGCCGAGAGCGGGGCATCAACGCAGTCGGCCAGCAAGAGCTGCAACCGACCCGGACGCGCATCGATCCAAGCTGGCCAGCGTCGCCCGTTCTGCCACAGCAGCGCCCGCACCTGCTGCGCCAGCCGCGCTCGCTCGGCAGGTAGGCTACGCAGGACATGGCCAGGCAGGGGCGGTGGTCCCTCCCCGCTCGTCGCTGACGGCCCACCCAGCTGAGCACGTTCAGTCATGCGCTTAGGCAGCCGCCTCGGGCAGGCGCTTGTAGTAGGTATAAAGCGCGTCGCCAGGCTTGTAGAAGTCGGGGATGCGAGCGATGTTCTCGTAGCCCAGGCTCTGGTAGAAGGCGCGGGCCGCGCTGTAGCCTCCGGTGCCGCTGGTCTCGACGCGGATGTGGATGATGCCTTGTTGCGCAAGCTCCGCTTCCATGGCGTTGATCAGGCCGCGCGCGGCGCCGCCCCGACGATGCTCAGGATGAGTGGCCAGCCAGTACAGATCGCTCGCCGCCCGCGTAAACGGTGTGCGCGAATAGCAAGCGTAGCCGACCAGCGTGCCCGCATCACCGCGCTCAGCGACGAGGATTTGATAGTTTTCAGGCCCCGGAGCGCTCAGCGCTTCATCGATGATGTCCTGCGCGCAGGCGATCTCTTCGTCGGAAAAGACGCCGGCGGCGGCGACCAGCGCGCAGAGCGCGTCGCGATCAGCCGGAGCGGCGGGTCGAATGCGGGGCGGGGGCGTTTCGGCGGGCATCCTCAGTCCTTTGCAAAGCGGCAAGCGCGATGCGCTCGATCAGCTGCTCGTAGCTGAGCCCGGCAAGATAGGCGGCCCGAGCATAGCCGGCGTCTTCCGAGAGATCGCAGTTTCCATTCACGTCGATGACATACGGCCGGCCGCCCTCGGCAAGCCGGATATCGCAGCGGGCATAGTCACGCGCCGACAGCGCCGCAAACACTCGCCGCGCCGTGTCTTCGATCTGAGCGCGCACCGTCGGGTGCAAGGGGCCAACGGCCACCGACGAGATGGTCTCGTATTCCACCGAGCCTGGGATCCACTTGGCGTTCTCGTTGACGATGTGCGGCAGGTCGCTCGGTAGGCGAGAAAAGTCGACCTCCTGCAGCGGCAAGAGCTCAGGCGGATCGTTGCCCAACATCGACACATAGATCTCGCGACCGGCGATGAAGCGCTCAGCGAGAATCGGGCGATGGTAAGTCTGCCGGAGAAACTCCAGCTGCTGATTCAGCTCGGTTGCGCCGTGCACCACCGACTGATTGCTGACGCCAATCGAGCCGCTGGTGTCTTCCAGCTTGAGGATCAGCGGAAAGCCGATGGCCTCAAGCTGCGCCAGATCCTCGCCCAGCGCGCGCGGCCGGCCAGGCAACAGCGTCGATGGCGGCGTTGCGATCCCCGCCGCTCGCAGGAACTGACCAGCGACTTGCTTGCGCAGCATCGCCTGGAACGCGAACGGCCCGATCCCGGTGTAGGGGATGGCGTACAGATCGAGCAGCATCGGGATCGCCGCCCCCTGGCTGTCGTCATTCTGCAGCGACTCGACGAGGTTGAAGACCAGGTCGGGGGGATCCTGCTGCAAGCGGCTGAGCAGCTCAGAAATGTCGTCGCGATCGATGCCTTGAACTTCGGCAAAGTGACCTCGCGCGGCCAGCGAGCGGGCGACACTGCGCGCGGCATTGGCGACGTCGAGCCGCGACTGCGTGTCGGGGGACAGGCTGCTGTCTGCCTCGTCTAGGAGAGCCTGAGTGAAGTCTCGATTGTGCAGCACCAGGATGCGCAGCTCGCGGGGGGAGCTCGCGCCTTGGGCTGCGCGGTTGGTTTCGTCCATCGACCTAGTCATCCGTGACACCGCACGGAAAAAAGCGAGGAGCTATTCTACAAAGAGCGACTGCGAAAGCAACGCGACCGAGGTGCGCTGCGCGACGAAGGCGGGAGCATGAGCCCGGCGCAGCAGGATGGCAGCTAGCTGTTCGCCGACGGACTCCACGGACAGCGGACAGCGGCCTTTTGGCTGGGACAGCGCCGGCTCGACGAGCGATGGCGGCTGAGCACCGGCTTCTTCCAGGCTGATCGCCCGCCCCTGTCGATTGCCACAGGGGACAAACCAGCGCTGACCAAATGGTCGGGTCGCCTCAGAAGTGACGTTGAGCGCCATGCCGTGCATCGTGACTCGCCGCGCGACATTCACGCCGATGGCCGCCAGCTTCTGCTCACCGACGAACACACCGACCTGCCCACGATCGTAGCGAGCGCTTAAGCCGTGCTGGGCGGCGAGCTCGACCGCTGCCTGAGCCAGCCACTCGACGTGCGCGACAATGCCGCGGCGCAGACGGACGATGGGATAGACCACCAGCTGACCCGGTCCGTGATACGTGACCTGGCCCCCCCGACTGGTGCGCGCGACCTCGATGCCCTGGGCCTGCAGGATCTGCTCGTCAGCCAGGACATCGTCGGTGGTCGCGCTGCGGCCCAGCGTCAGCACCGGTGGGTGCTCACAGAGCAGCAGGACCTCTGGTCCGCCCTGCTGTACGCGGGCCCGCAGTCGTTCCTGCAGCTCGCAGGTAAGCTGGTAGGGCGCCCGCCCCAGCGAATAGACCTCCACGCCTGGCTAGTTTGCGTCGGTGAGCTCGGTGAATAGCTCGGTATCGAGGTACTCGATGGGCAGCAGCATGCGACGCACACCGATCTGGTTTTTGATGAGCAGCTCGGTGAGGGCATCGTGGTCGTACACGTCGATTCCGGGCAGGGCGTTCACCTCGGCCAGAGCAGCGCTGCTGAGACGCGCACTGGCCAGGAGCAGGCCCTCATCGAAGCCGCGCATGCGCACGCCAGCTCGTAGCTCGCCGATGGCTTCACGCGGGATCTCGGCTTCGCCAGGACGAATCGCGCACAGCAGGCGCAGCTGACGGCTGCCGCGGCTGATGCTGCCGCCGAAGTAAGCGACGCCTTCGCCGCGCTTCAGGAGCTCGGGCGAGACAATGCCCAGGCGCTCCAGAAGTAGGCGCATCAGCAGCTCGAAGGGACCGGCCGGCATGCTACGCAGGCGACGGCGCAGAGCGACGCGCGTGGCCTCGCGGGTCCGGCCCAGGCGGTCCAGAAGATCGCGCTCCGCGGTGTAGAGCTCCGGCTCTAGCTTGCGCTCGCCGAGTGCATACTGACCCTGGCCTAGGTTGCGCAGGCGGGGACGCAGACCCTCGGCGTCGCGCTGTCGCTGTTCCCGAACCAGCGCGCCACGCAGAGCCCGCGAAATATCGGCCAGCTCGCCGCGCACGAGGCGACGCTTCAGCGCGATCTCGGCAATCTGGCGGTTGCTCAGCGGCCGCGTATCCGACGAGCCACGCAGCACATCGTAGGCGGCATCGGCCAGCGCCATAAGCCGTGGCCCACCGCCATCGCTGCGCGGAGCCGGCTGACCAGGCCCCCCCGCTGGTGCGGACTTGGCCTCGGCCGCCGGAGCAGGGGTGCTGCCACTTGGGGCTGGCTTGGGCGACTGCGTCGAAGGGGCGGCGACCACTGGGGCCGGCGCGGCGACGGGGGCGGGGGGAGGCGCCGCCGGCTCGACTGGCGTCGGAGCAACCGGGCTCACAGCAGCGACGGGGACGGGGACATCCGTCGGTGGTGATAGCCGCGCTTCGCTATCGGCAGCCTTGGCCTGCGTCTCGACTGCGGCTGGAGGCGCAGGGGGCGGCGGAACGGGCGGCTGACTCTCCCGAGCGGGAGCAGGCTCGACCAGCTGCTCCGCTGCGCCCGCTGGGCGGGTCTCGAACGGCGCGCTGGTGATGGGCTCTGACACTGGTGAACTGGCCACAGCTGGCTCGGGCGTCACCACAGATTCGGCAGCCGCGGGGCTAGCCAGGGCCGCTGCGGTTCGCGGAGCTGAGGCCGCGCCGCGCTCCTCACGCCCGCGACGGCTACCCCGACGAGAGTCTCGCGGAGCAGGCGCCGAACCTCCCGCGGCCGGCTCCTTGGCCGGCTCCTTGGATGGGGCAGCGCCACTTGCCGAAGCCGCTGCCGGGCTCTCTCCGCTCGCTGGCGGGCTGGCCGGGCTCCCCACCTTGCCCGCACCGCCGCGTCGGCGTCGCCCTTGGGAGGACGCGGACTCTGCGTTTGCTGGTGCGGGACTCTTGCTCTCACTCGCCTTCGCTGCCGTGCTCTCGTCCACCGATCCCTCCGTCACTGCCGCCTCTGTACCAGCCCGGCCTTTGCCGCTCCGCGGTGCCATGTTGCGCATCCCAAAGACGCCGGGGCTGATGCGCACCAGGTCGGTCGAAGGGCGACGCGCTTCGGCTTGCAAGCGGGACTGCATCATCTCTTCTGGGTCACGGCCCACGACCGACAGCAGGTCGTATTTCAGGGCCAAGCGGGTCAAGTCCTTGAAATGTAGAGGCCTGCCTTCCCGTCGCAGAACCTCGAACGCAGCTTCCAGAAACGTCATCCTCGATAAACCCCGTGGGGCCGGTGCCCCGAATTTTGAACGCCGGGTCGAACTCCAGCGTCGAGTGTCGATCTAAAGGGGCGCAGGCGCGCTCTTCACGTCGGAGAAAAGCGGTCTCTCCCGAGCCATGACAGCCTGCACAGCGCGCCGACCAGTGAAGCGTGGCGAGCGCAGCCAGGGAGTGTTACCGCTGCCGTCGCGAACGTGTCAAGTAGATAGATGCGGGGGGACCAGTCCGAATTTACAGACGCCGCCCCGGGGCGGCTGTGTTAGCGTTCGGCCTTCATGACCCCGGGCACGCTTGCGGGAAAGACCCTGTTCATCACCGGCGCGAGCCGAGGCATTGGCCTAGCGATTGCCCTCCGCGCCGCCCGCGACGGAGCCAACATCGTCATCGCCGCCAAGACGAAGGACCCGCACCCCAAGCTGGCCGGCACCGTCTACTCCGCGGCGGAAGAGATCGAGCGGGCCGGCGGCCGTGCCCTGCCCTGTGTCTGCGACATTCGCGAAGAGGCGCAGGTTCAGGCCGCGGTGGCTGAGGCGGTCAAGACCTTCGGCGGCATCGACATCCTGGTCAACAACGCCAGCGCCATCAGCCTGACGACGACGCCAGCGACGCCGATGAAGCGCTTTGATCTGATGCATCAGATCAATATGCGCGGCACCTACCTGTGCACGCAGGCCTGCCTGCCGCACCTCCTGCAGGCGGCGAATCCCCACGTTCTTGCGCTGTCGCCACCGCTTACCACCGTTAACCAGCCCGCGTTTTGGGGGCCGCACGTCGCCTACACCCTGGCCAAGTACGGCATGACGCTGTGCGTGCTTGGTCACGCGGAAGAGCTGCGCAGCCAAGGCGTAGCGGTCAACGCGCTATGGCCGCGGACGCTCATCGCCACGGCGGCGGTGCAGAACCTGCTGGGGGGCGACCAGTCGACGCGAGGCAGTCGCAAGCCCGAGATCGTGGCCGACGCGGCGCACTGCATTCTGACCCAGCCCAGCCGCAGCTTTACGGGTCAGTTCTGCATCGACGAAGACGTGCTGCGCAGCGCGGGCCTCACCGACTTTTCCGGCTACGCCGTCGACCCTTCTGCCCCGCTTTTGACCGACCTCTTTATTTGAGCGGCGCGCTTCACGTGGCTGCATGCCGAACGCTGTCAAACGATCGTATAAAGACTTGCGCTGGCCGTTCGCGTTTGTCGAAACAAAATCGGCCACATGGGCATCTACTAAACCGCGAACCCGCTACCAAGCGAGCATGCCCCGGCGGGGCAAGGCCGGATCTGAATGAGTAGCCCCACCACCCATCGTCCGACCTCTCGTCCGACTCTCCGGGGCACGCTTCGCGCGACATCGCTGCCGCCGTCCGCAAACCGCCGGGCGGACCCCAAAAAGGCTCCCATGACCATCCAAACGCAAGCCCTGCCACCGCCCGAAAAGGACTGCTCACAGGGGACGCCCCCCCATCCATCGGCCATGAACCTGGCAGCCTCTCCACCGCTGCGTGTCGAGACGTCGCCCACTCAGCGAACCAAGCGTGGCCGCGCCGCAGCGACGGCTGAGCTCCCTCTGCCGCCGTTTTCGGGAGAGCCCGAGTCCTATTCCGGAAGCCATCGCCTAGAAGAGAAGCTGCGCGCCCTGCTGCCCAGCGGAGAATCTTCCCCGCAGGCCCTGCATCGGGCGATGTGGCACGCGGTGTTTCCGGGCGGCAAGCGGGTGCGGCCGCGCCTGCTGCTCACCGTCGCGGAAGCCTGTGCGGCGGATGCGGCCGAGCTAGAGCTCGCGATGCATGCGGCCTGCGCGGTTGAGCTGATCCACTCGGCCTCGCTGGTCCACGATGATCTGCCCTGCTTCGATGACGCCAGCTTGCGACGGGGTCACCCGACGGTGCACAAGGCCTACGGCGAGGCCATGGCGGTGCTCGCTGGCGATGCGCTGCTGACCCGCGCGTTTGAGATCCTGGCCGAGACGCCCCCGCGTCTGGCACGACGCGCGCTGCGTATCGTCAAGCTCTTGGCCCAGGCCACCGGCTCACAAGAGGGGATCATCGGCGGCCAGAGCCTAGAGCAGTCTCCGACGACGCGCAGCAGCAAGTCACCTGCGCTGCCGATGGCTCCTGAGCTCCTCGGTCGCTATCACGCGATGAAGACGGCCGCGCTGTTCCGCCTGGCCGCCGCTGCTGGTGCCACGGCTGCCGGCGCCACCGATGCCGAAGCCTGGGGTGAAGTCGGTCAAAACCTGGGCCTCGCGTTCCAGCTCGCCGACGATCTGTGCGATGCGTTCGGTAGCGCCGACGTGGCCGGCAAGCCGGTGCGACGCGATGCCGCGCTCGGTCGTCCTAACGCCGCCTCGCTCGTCGGCGAAGGCAGCTCGCGCGCCCGCATGAACGAGCTCCTCTCTCGCGCCCTCGAACAGACCCGCGCCCTGGCCGTCGATCCCACCCCGCTCGTCCGCTTGATCGAAGACTTAAGCGGCCACTTCCTCAAGACCACGAAGTAGCCTCGCGGTCCAGGCCGACCCTCTGACGCGCAGCGCAGCGACCGCAGCGTGGCGACGCCCGGTCACCCCTGCACAATCGCCTGGACAGTCCCCCCCAGCTTGGCTACCTCTGTGACCCCCTCCATGTCTACCAGCCGTAGCTCGACGGCGGCGCTGCTGCCGATTTTCCTGGTCGTGTTGGCCGATGTCTTTGGCTTCACGCTGGTCTTTCCGCTGCTCGCCATCTATGCCGAATCGCTGCACGCCACACCGCTGCAGGCGGCGCTTTTGGTGTCGGTGTTCGCGGCCTGTCAGCTCGTCTCTGGACCGCTCCTCGGGGCGGCATCGGATCGCGTCGGACGCAAGCCGATGCTGCTCATCAGTCAGGTAGGTACGCTGCTGGGCTTCCTGCTGATGGCCCGTGCGGACTCGCTGTGGATGCTCTACCTGGCCCGCGTCATCGATGGTGCGACCGCTGGCAATCTATCGATCGCGCAGGCCTACATCGCCGATCACACGACGCCGCAGCAGCGGGTGCGATCGTTTGCCCTCATCGGCATCGCCTTCGGGCTGGGCTTTTTTATCGGCCCCTTCGTCACCGGCTCGCTGGTCAAGTACGGCATGCAGGCGCCGATCTACGCCGCGGCGGGACTGTCGCTGACGTCGATCCTGTGCACGCTGTTCCTGCTGCCGCACTATCGCCCGTCCGAGCACCGCAGCGAACCGCTAGGCACCGATCAAGCCCCAGCCGGTCAGCGCCTGTCGGTGTTCGACTGGGGCGCGTACGTGCAGTATTTCCGTCGGCCGGTGCTCAGCGGCCTGCTGTGGCAGTTCTTCTTTTATTCGCTGTGCTTTGCCTGCTTCACCTCCGGCTTCGCGATGTTCGCCGAGCGCACCTTCATCTGGGAGGGCAAGCCCTTTACGCCGCGTGAGATCGGCTACCTGTTTGCCTACACCGGCTTCCTGGGCATCGTGCTGCAGGGCGGGCTGATCAGTCGGTTGGTGCGGCGCTTCGGCGAGCCGTCGCTGGTCTCGGCCGGCTTTATCACGCTGTGCATCAGCTACCTGGGCTTGTCGATGGCGCATACCGTACCGGCCCTGGTGCTGGTGGCGACCATCTCTTCGTTCGGCAATGGCGTGATGCGCCCATCGCTGTCGAGCCTGATATCGCAGATCTCGCAGCGCCATGAGCAGGGCGTGGTGATGGGGCTTAGTCAGTCGCTGCACTCGCTGGCGGCGCTGATTGCTCCACCGCTGGCCGGCTGGCTCATCGAAAAAAACCGGCTGCCGCAGTGGGCCTGGCTGGCCGCTCTGGGCGCGACGCTGGGCCTGGCGTGTGCACGCTATGGATCAGGTCCAGCCCGACGACTGCTGGCCGAACGAGCCGCGGCCGCGCCTAGCTCGGCGACAGTGCCCACCAGGCGATAAGCGCACAGAGCACAGCGGTGGCGGCAAAGACCCCCAAGAAGATCATGCCGCGCCGGACCGCCTCGCGATCGTAGGCCCAGCGCTCGACCAGCCCCTGCGCCGAGATCAGGGCCCGCGAGAGCAAGCGCTCTTGCAGGCGCCCGACCAGCATCGCGGGCATCATCGCGGCGGCGGCTCGTCCCCCTCCAGAGCGCGGGGGCTGTGGCGTAGGTCCCTCGGCCGGCTGCAAGGAAAACAGCCGCTGACCCAGCAGCAGGGCCCCCAGCAACAGCAAGTTGGGCGTGGCCCGCGTTGCCGAGTCGCCCGGCGGCGCCAGCAGGCTCTCAATCGTCTGCAACAGAGCGGGCTTGCCACGCTGACAGCGCGAAAGCGCGTGCTCTTTCATCCAGCGCTCGCTGCGAACCAGCGCCAGCTGCTGCAAGAGGACATCGCTCTCGCCTCGCACGACGGCTAGCTCGGCCTGCTGCTCGTAGCTGGCCGTCGGGTGCATGCTCTCGATGTGCCAGCGCAGGCGGCGGCTGTGCTCGGCGCGCCCCATCAGCTCGGACGCCAGCCGAGCCTCCTCGCGCGAAAGGATCGCGAGCGCCCGCAGCTGCTCGGCTTCAATGCGCGCAAGCCAGGTCTCGGCCCGACGCTGGGGGTCGGGATCGCCAGGCAGCCGCGGCACCTGGCCTGAGAGCGCCGGGTCTTCCGCCTGTCCCGCCAGCTGGCCGGCGTACTGCGCCGCAAGCAGGCCCCAGGGATCCATGCGCTCGATATAGGCGTGCTGACCCAGCTCGACGAGCAAGCGATCAATGTTCGAGGTCTCGCGCAGCAGCGAGGCCTCGGCTCGCCGAACCAGGCGCTGCCTGCGACGCGCGATCCGCTGATAGCGGATCATGTAGCCAACCAGGGCCGCTCCCGATTCGCCGTGTGGCCCGGCCGGCAGCTCTGGCAGCGGGGGCAGCGCAGTGGCCCGGCGGACAGATGACTCAGAGGTCTGCAGCGGAGCCAGGCTGTGTGACGTCGCATCGACGGGCACGGGCGACAAGCCAGAGGGCCGCGGCGTGCTCTCGGCCCGCTCTCCACGCGCCTCGACCGCGCCTGAGCGCGGCAGCGATCGCTCAGCGTAGCGCTCTTGCGGCAAGGCGGGCGGCAGGTGCTCGGCTACGCGCGCAATCGCTCGCGCCGGCGGCGGCGGTGGCCCCGGCTGAACGCGCGGGCCCAGCCCAGGGGCAGTCAGCGAATCAAGAACGGGCACAGGAGCATTTGGCTCGGTATCGACAGCCAAGTGCTCCGCAACCGGAGGAGGTGCCACCAAGCCCGGGGCGGGCGGCGGCAACAGCGTATCCTCGGCGAAATCGTCGTGGTCAGCCTGCGAACGTCCCGTGCGGTGGGCCATGGCGGGGGCCTTGTCAGCTTAGGCGGCTTGGTCGCCTTCGCTCTCGTAGTTGGCGTAGACGTTGGTCACATCGTCATGCTCTTCGAGGATGGCGATGAGCTTGCCCAGCGACTCGCCGTCCTTGGCCGAGACGTTGACCGTCATCTCCGGAATCATCAGCACCTCGGCATCGACCGGCTTGAGGCCCTTTTTGACGAAGCCTTCGCGGGCGACATACAGCGCACCCGGCTCGGTCAAAACGACGATGACTTCGCCTTCAGCGCGCACGTCATCCGCACCCAGCTCCAGCGCCGCTTCCGTCACTGCATCTTCGCTGGCCTGCGCCGCTTCGAAGATCATCTGGCCGCGTCGCTTGAACTTGTGCAGCACCGAGCCCGACGAGTCGATCTTGGCGTTGCCGCGCTCCAAGATCTTGCGCAGCTCGCCGGCCGTGCGATTGCGGTTGTCGGTCGCGAGCTCGATGATGATCGCCACGCCACCCGGCCCATAGGCCTGGTAGACGAGCTCTTCCATTGCTTCGCCCCCCAGCTCGCCGGTGCCCTTCTTGATGGCGCGATCGATGGTGTCGTTGGGGATGTTGGAGTCGCGCGCTTTGTCCATCGCATTGCGCAGCCGCGGATTGCCATTGGGATCGCCACCGCCACGCGCAGCGACGGTGACCTCTTTGATCAGCTTCGTCCAGCCCTTGGACTTCTTGGCATCGGAAGCGGCCTTCTGGTGCTTGATCTTGGACCAGCGATTGTGACCAGACATCTTGCGATTTCACCTTTGCTAATAGATCTGCCCGTCATCTTGGCGACATCGGAGTTGACCGTGTCCGCGAGGACGATCTGGGAGGCACAGCCAGCCAAGTCAGGGAAGCTCGCGGAAGACGACAGAGGGCCCTTGGGTATCACATCGACGGCACCGCAGGCAAGCACGCGACCGTGACGCCCTCGCTTGCGGCTCCCCGGCCGACGAATCGGACGCGGGTTGGCGGCCGCTCTGCCCCTGCGATCCGCGTCGTTTGTGCGTGGCAAAAAAACCGTTGCTCCGCGCGCGCACACCGCACTATCGTGGCGCCCTCAAGAAAGGCCGACCCCCTTCTTGCTTAAGAAGTTGCGTGGAGTCTTCACCGATGGGCCCAACGTCCAAGACCGCTTCCAAACCAGCAATGCAACGAACTCATCGTCCCCCTTCTTCCCCAGTGTCCGGCCGACTCTCTAGCTGGACTGCCGTCTGGGCGCCTGGCTTAGTGATCGGCCTCTCTGTTGGCGCTGCCACCGGCTGCTCGCCATACGAGCGCCGCGTCGGCGAATACAACGCCGGAGCGGTCGACCCGCTGAAGTTCGCTGCGCCGTATCTCGGTGCTGGCGGCAGCGGCAAGTCGCCGGGTATGGGCAAGTTCGCCTTCGCCAAGGCGTATGCCAATGGGAAGGAAGTCCTCTATTACCCGCTCGCCTTCAACGGTCGGCAGGGCAAAGCCAGCGACCCGCTGGATCTGAATACACTCAAGCCGCCGAGCGGCTACGTGTTCGATCCGACAGCAACGGAGACTGCGCCTGACTCGGCGAAGTGCGTCAAGCCCGATGGCTACGTCTTCGATCAGCAGCGCGATGCCGTGCGCTATGACCGCCAGGGCAACATCTTCACCGCCCTCCCCATCGACTCGACGACGCCGGGCAGCACGACTTACGTGCCGATCATCGCGGAAGTCGAGGTCAAGTCGAACGGCAACCCCTGCCAGGACATCAAGAGCGAAGCAACGCTGGTCAAGCGCAGCGACGTCAGCCTGGATCTGGTGCCGCCGCCCGAGGGAGTTGTTGATGCCCTGCCGAGCGGCAAGCAGAACGGTCGCTTCCGCGCCTTCGCCGTTATCGATCCGGCCGCCGAAGTGACCACGCCGAAGCCGCCGATGGAAGGCAATGGCGCATACGACGAGTGCGGATCGGACACCGCAGCCATCTGCACCAAGTTCCACAAAGAAGGCATCGGTCCGCAGCGCTGGGGTTGGTATAAGCAGTACCTGCTCGCCTATCTCGACGGCGGCAACATCCCGCTGCAGGTCATCAATCCGATGGGCAAGCTGCGGGTAGCCACCCAGAACCTGTTTGTGCCCAGCGCCGCCCTGTTCTGGAATCCCGAGACCAAGATGTTCGAAGAGGACGCGGTCGCCGGTCCCGGCATCGGCCCCGACGTGATGGAGCACCGCCGCGGTGAAGAAGGCTACTCGCCAATCTGCCGCGTCTGGACCTTCGATCCGGCCGACACGATGAGCCCGGAGAAGAAGGTCGCGGACATCCAGAATCCGAAGGACACCGGCAAGTACATCTATTGCCTGCAAGCTCCACCGAGCTAACCCCCTTCCACCCAGAGCGCCTCGCTATGAAGTCAAAGAAGCCGACGATGAAAAAGCAAAAGCAGTGGAAGCAGCTCCGCCGCGGGCTTGCCAAGGTAACGCTTGTCTCGCTGCCCGCCCTGGGCGTGATGTTGACCCCGCCTGCCGCCTACGCAGTGGGTGAACAGGACGGCCGCATCTCCGGTGTGGTGACCGAAAAGCAGACCGGCGTGGCGATGCCCGGCGTGCGCGTGCGCCTGACCGGTAAGAACCTGATCGGTGGTGCGCGAAACACGGCAACCGCCGACGATGGCAGCTACGAGTTCATCGCCCTGCCGCCTGGCCCCTACGAGGTCGAGCTAACGATCGAGGGCCTGCAAGTCAAGCCGCTGCGCCGCAAGATCGTCGTGCGCCAGGGCGAGACCTTCCCGCTCAACATCCCGTGGAGCCCGGAAGAGGCCAAGCAAGAGCTCAAGGTCATCTACGAAGAGCGCAAGATGACCAAGCCCGACTCGACGCAGACCGGTACGGTTCTGACCGCCGACCAGCAGGCCCGCGTCGCGACCGCGCGCAGCTATCAGAGCATCGCGCAGCAGGTCGCCGGCGTTACGGGGGGTGCGAACCCCAACATCAAGGGCGCGATGAACGCCCACAACCGCTACATGGTCGATGGTCTCGACATCACCGACCCGGTGACCAACACCTTCTCGGCCAACATCAACTTCGACTCGATCGAGTCGACCGAGATCCTGACCGGCGGTACCGAGGCCGAGTACAACTCGCTCGGCGGCCTCATCAACCTGGTGACCAGCGCCGGTACGAACGAGTGGCACATCGACTCGTCGCTGTACATCAACCACCAGTCGCTGTCGGCCGGCAGCCAGTTCGGCCCGCAGCTTTATGACGGTGGCCGCCCCTTCGCCATCCTGAAGAAGTCTCCCAACGAGACCTATCAGGCGAACATCAACATCGGCGGCCCGATCATCAAAGACAAGTGGTGGTTCCACCTGTCGTATCAGTACCAGCACACCGACTCGTCGATTAACATCGGTCCGCCGCTGAACCTGCAGCACCCGACGCGACAGTTCCGTGGGCACTACTTCCGCTTCAAGACGGCGTTTGCTCCCAACGCCAAGCACCGTCTGACCTTGGCGGTGTCGGCTGACCCAGCGACGATCGGCAACGTCAACCAGACCAACTTCATGCTCGGCGCTGCCGAGGACTACCAGGCGCAGGGTGGCGCGTTCACCATCCTCACCTGGGACTACTTCCACAGCGACAAGATCAACACCAAGATCCAGACCGGCTTCCAGTACAGCACCATCGATACCGGGCCGCAGGGCTTCTTCGGCTCGATCGATAACTCGGCCTACGCCGGCAAGGGCATCTTCTCGCCGGCCAACGACAAATGGGAAGCCGAGCGCCCCTCGCACTTCAACAACGACGACGGCACGACCTGGTATCAGGGCGGCGCGATCGTCTATGACCGCCGCTACACCTTCCAGTTCGATCCCTCGCTCTCGGTGCGCGGCAACGCGGGTCGCTTCGGCAAGCACGAGGCCAAATTCGGTATCCAGGGTCGCTACATCCGCCACACCTCGGATGTGCGCACGCCGGGCAACGTCACCTATGCCGACTTCGGCGGTGGCCTGCTGGAAGACGGCATCTGCGAGGCCGATGGCAACATCGCGACGCCGACCGGCATGCCTGGCAAGACGGGCGGCTGCTACCAGAAGACCACGCAGGACCCGTACACCAACACCCAGAACGGCTTCTCGCTGGGCTTCTTCGCCCAGGATCGCTGGAAGGTAAATAGCTGGCTGCGCATCAATCCCGGTATGCGCTTCGACTACGGCCGCACCACCAACAGCCTTGGCGAAGTCGTGTCGAACCTGTTCGGCTTCGGCCCGCGCATCGGCTTGGTCTTCGACATTACGCAGGATCAGAAGACCATCTTTACCGCCTACTACGGCCGCTCGAACGAAGTGCTGTCGCTGCTGACCGCAGCCTACGCCGACGTGTCTGCCCTCTCGACGACCTACGAGTACAACCCCGAGCTGGCGATGGGCAAGGGCGGCTGGCAGAAGGCCTACGAGTCCGGCGGACCGGGCGGCTACAAGCTGCGCCCCGACGGTACACCGCCACACACCGACGAGATCACGCTGTCGTTCCGTCGTGAAGCCTTCCAGAACTCGATGGTCGGCATCGATTACACGTACAAGCGCGTCGGCAACATCTGGGACAGCAAAGAGATCAACCAGATCTGGGATCCGTCAGGCCAGCGCGTCGTCCGCTACATGAACGGCCAGTCGGCGCAGATCTACGAGTACGGTACCTACGACCAGAACTGGCGCGTGTACCAGGGTGTCGACTTCCTGTTTGAAGCCCGCCCGCGTCAGGAGTGGGACTTCGCTGTCACGTACACGCTGTCGTGGCTATACGGCCCTGGTGCCGAGCAGTTTGCGCAGATCAGCGGTTCGCAGAACCTGGCGCAGTTCTACAACCCGCGCCTGTTCCAGTTCTATGACGGCTTCCTTCCCGAAGATCGTCGCCACCAGCTCAAGATCCGCGCCTCGTATCAGTGGAAGGGCCTGACCTTCGGCGCCTTCATGAGCTATCAGAGCGGCACGCCACGAAGTAAGCGCTACTTCAACGTCAACGACGGCAGCAACACCGTGCTGCGCTCGCCGACCGGCACTGAGCCGGGCAACGACTCGGCCAGCGCCAGCACCTACAACGACGTGACGCGCATCGCCGAGTTCCGCGTGCCGGCCCTGCTGACCATCGATGCCCGCGTGACCTACGACGTGGCCAGCTTCTTCACCGACAAGTTCCACCTGCAGCTGATCGCCGACCTCTTCAACGTCCTCAACCTCGACACGCCGACCAGCGTGGTGACGCGCGATGGCGGGACGTTCGGTCAGATCGCTGCGCGGCAGACGCCGCTGCGAGCTCAGCTCGGTCTGCGCATCCAGTACTAACCGGCGCAGCCCGCTCCGCCCCCTCCCTCCCCCGCTCCCTTCTCCCCCCTTCAATCCTCTTCTGGTTGCTCGAAGCGCCCTGCGGCGCGGCGGCTACGCCTCTTTGCGTCGCGCCAAGCGCAGCGCGATGTAGACCCCCAAGCTCGTCGACAGCGTCGAAAACGCCAGCATGCCCAGGCCCAGACCCAGAAGCAGTCCCAGAGACAGGCCACCTGTCGGGTTCAGGCTGCGCAGCTCACGCAGCTGACCCGAAAGATCCTGCATCGGCGGCACCAGCTGGCCGGTCGTCGTCAGCGGCTCGCGCAGCGCGGCGACCTGCTGCATCGGATCTTTGAGACCCTGCAGCCCAGTCATCGGCTCACGCAGCTCAGCGACGCGAGACATCGCCCCCTCTAAGCTCGCCAGGCGGGTCATCGGCTCGCGCAGATCAGACAGCCGCGTCATCGCCGGACCTAGCGCCGCCGTCTTCTCCATCTGGGTCTTGAGCGCCGCCATCTCGGTGCGCATCGCGGCCAGCTCAGTGTTCATCGCCTGCATCGGATCGCGCAGCGCAGCAGCACCATCCAGGCTCGACTTAGTGTCGCGAATCGCCTGCGTGGTCTCGGTCATGGCGGGCACGGTCTTTTGCGAAAGACCGATATTCGCCTCGCCGATCACCTTCTCCGCCGAGGCCAGCTGCACGTTCGTCTCAACCAGCCCCTTCTGAGTCCGCGCAAGCTCGTCCCGTAGCTGGAAAAAGACGCAGCCCGGCAGGCTGAGCGCACCGACAACCGCGACGATGCCGAGCAACACCGACTGGCGAGAGCACAGCGACAAGGCCCAGCGCAGCGGCCAGCCCCCGGGCCACATCACGGTTCGCATACCGTACCTCCTTCGCTGTGGGGATCCCCAATACACAGCGCCCAAGCACGATAGCACGAGCGCGGGTCAGGCCCGCGGCAACGACGCAGAGCGCGCTCGCGACGCGGCATCCGCAAAAGAAACAGCGCTGCCCGGCGCGTCCCCACACAACCCAGCAAGACCTCCGAGCACGCTACGCAGCGACGGCCCGAGCGACGCCCGAGCGACGCCCGAGCGACGATTGAATTCCTCGGCGAAGTGAGCGATAGTGCAGAAGAAGTATTGTCGGCACTCAGCATGTCTAGCTTCGAAGAGCAGAAGCGTGCGGAAGAGGATGCCTTTGCCCAACCGGCAAAGCAGGACGACTCCACCCTCCACCAGAGCATGGCGATCCGCGAGCGGGACGATGAAGCCTCGCGCAACGCCGCGCTGATGCAGGCCATCGCCACCGCGCCCGAGCCGGCGCCGCACATCCAGGCCGAGCTACCCCAGGATGGCGCCTTGGCCCAGGAGTCGGCTGAGCGCCTGTTTCAGCACTACGCCGAGCGCCGCACCGAAGCGGAAGACGGCGAAGAAGAACCTCCGACGACACTGCAAGTCGATGTGCGCCAGACTTCACGCGATGTCGCGCAGAAGGGGTCGCAGATCGCCGACATGTACAAAGACGGCATGGACGCGGACTTCCTGCCTGACTCCGCGATCGTGGCCGCCGATCTCGATGTGATCGACAGCCCAGCCGGTGCCGCCGCCGATGCCGTGGATGCCTCGCTGGATGCCTGGACCGGCCGACGACGACGTGGCGAGCTGGCCGGGGTCGGCGATCCGCTGTCGCCCGCCAAGACCGACAAGGACAAAAAGGGTGAGGGCTCGCGATGAGTGTTCGCACCGGGGGACCGATCGCCGGACGCGGTCGACTCAGTGGCGAGCGCTTCTTTCCGCCGGCGACGCTCCGCGGTGAGCTGCTCAGCCGCTCGCCTGCCGACCCTGACGATGTGCTCGGCAGCTTCCCCTTCGGCGTCGAGGATGTCAGCGAAGCGGTGGTCATCGCCGCCCGCGCCGCTCGCCCCTGGGGTCAAGACAGCGTCGCCGCCCGCGTGCGAGCACTATCAAACCTGCGCGTCGAGCTAGCCCGCTCGGCCGCCGACCTGTCGCTGTGCCTGCTGCGCGAGACCGGCCGACCGGCCTGGGAATGCCAGCGCGAGGTGCAGGGACTGATTGGCCGCATTGACCAGCTCAGCGCCTCGGCCGAGGCTGTGCTGGCCGATCGCAGCCCCGAAGATCTGCCGGGACGCGTCCGCAGCTTGCCGCTGGGCGTCGTAGCGGTGATCAGCCCGGCCATGCTGCCGCTCGCCACCGGCCACACGCACATCGTCGCCGCACTCCTGGCCGGCAACAGCGTGGTGTGGAAGCCTAGCCCGCTGTGCCCAGCCTCGGCGCAGCGCTATGCCGAGATCGTCTGGCGGGCAGGCCTGCCGCCCGGCGTCTTCAATATGGTGCAGGGCGATGACGCAGTGGGATTCGAGCTAGCGACGCACCCGCAGATCGATGGCGTCGTCTTCACCGGCCGCGCCGCGGCTGGCCGCCGCCTGCGACAAGCCGTCGCCGATCGCTACGACCTTACCTTGGTGCTGCACCTCTCTGGCAAAAACGCCGCCATCGTGATGGAGGACGCGGATCTAGAAGCGGCAGCGTACGAGGTCGCGACTTCGGCCATGCTCTCGACAGGGCAGCGCTGCACAGCGACAAGCCGGGTGCTGGTGCACGAGGCGGTGCTGCCGTATTTCACCGATCTCCTCTTGGGCCAGCTGGACTCGCTGCGCGTCGGTCTGCCCATCCACGTCGCCGCCACGCTAGCCAGCACGCCGGCTGGCGGCAGCGATGAACCGTTTATGGGACCGATGCTGTCAGCCGCCCGCCTGGAGGCTTTCCTGGCCAGCTGTGCCGCCGCCCCCAGCGCCGGTGCCGAGGCCCTGCGGCCCGCAACGCGCCTCGCTGGGCCTCTGTCCCGCGGCTACTTCGTCAGCCCCAGCCTGCACTTGATCCGGCAGCGCCAGCCGACCTCGCCTTACCAGCGCGACGAGCTCTTAGGGCCGGATCTGGCGATCTACCCGGTCGTCGATATCGACGACGCTCTGCAGCTCTGCGACAGCGGACCCTATGGCCTGTGTGCAGCCATGTTCACCGCCTCGCCCCTGCGCTGGAAGCGCTTTGCCGAGGAAGTGCGCGCCGGATCGCTGTTCTGGAACCGCGGCACCGCTGCCCCGTCTGGACGCCTCCCGTTCGGCGGCGTCAAAGGCAGCGGCTTCGGCGGCCGCGGCGGAGCCGATGCCATGCTGGCGCTGCGCCGCGAGGTCTCGCTCCTCGGCCAGAGCCGCGCCACCCCCGAGCGCCTCCCCGGCAGCGAGCCGCAGCCCCCTCCCTATCGACCCCGAGAGAGCGAAGCATAGACATGAGCGGTCCTCAGTCCCCCCCGGCACACGAGGTTGAGCGCCAGCTAGCCGAGCAGTGGCTTAACGCCGAGCTGAACCGCATCTGGCTTGTCGCCGAGCGCTGTCTGCGGCAGTACCAGCGCGCCCAGCTGCGACCGCTCCCCGATAACCCCGCGCTCGCCGAGATCGAAGGCATCTTCACCGCTCGCCGCAGTGCCCGCGGCACCAACAGCACCGGCCCGCTCGACGAGCTAGAGATCGGCCAGTCGCTGACCGACGCGGAAGCGGTGGTGCAGGGCCTGCGCCGCACTGCGCCGATCGGTCGCATGGCGGAAAACCTGCGCCTCACCCCGCTCGAAGTCGAGACCCTGGTCGTCTCTTTGGCACCCCATATCGACGCGCCACTGAGCGACGTCTTTACCCTGCTGCGCGGCTCGCCCGCCCGCCGCGGTGTCGACCTGGCTCTCGTCGCACAGCTCTATCAGCTGAAGCGCAGTGAGCGCTTGTCGCTGCTCGATGCCATCGATCCCGAGCGCCCGCTCCTTCTGTGGCGCATGATCCAGGTCCTGCCGCCCGATTCGATCGAGTCGTACAGCTCGATGAACTATCGCGCGCTGATGCCGACCTTTGACGTGCTGTCGGTGCTGACCGGGCGTGGTGATCTGGCTCCGGCGCTTTCCCGCTGTGCGGAACTGCGGCGCAGCGAAGCTAACCTATCGGGCCTGGCGCTCGACGAAGCCGTCGCGACTCGCATCAGCAAGATCTGCGATTCCGCGGCGCATGCTCGCAGCTTGGGTCATATCGCGCAGATGCCCTGGCTGCTGCTCTATGGCCAGCGCGGCATCGGCAAGCGCGAGGCCGCCACCCGCATCGCGGCCTACGCCGGCCGTCAGCTGCTGACGTTTGATCCGAACCGCGTCGAGCAGGGCACGCTAGACGATCTTCTGCGGCGGGCCCAGCGTGAGGCGCTTCTGCGCGGGGCGCTGCTTTACATCGGACCTCTGCGCGCTGATCTTTTGGCTGAAAACGCCAAAGAGCTGATGAAGCGCATCACCGATTATCCGTCGCAGATCATCCTCGGCTGCGAGTCGACAACGCCGCCGCGCCTAAAGCTTGAGCGCTCGCTGCAAGAAGTCGAGCTGTCCCTGCCCAGCGAGCCGACGCGCCGCAAGATCTGGGAGATCGCGCTGCCCGCGGCACGACGCGGCAGCGACCTTGCGATCGACAGCCTGGCCCGCGCCTTCCACCTGACCGCCGGCGAGATCCACGAGACCGGACGCGAGGCGGTGGAGCTGGCTGAGCTCAACCAGACCGGTGTCATCTCGCACGACGAAGTGCGGCGCGGCATCGATCGTCGCCTGCGCAACGAACTGGGCGACATGGCACGACGCATCCAGGTCGTCGCCAAGTGGGAAGATCTGGTGCTGCCCGCTGAGGACACCGATCGCATCCGTGAGTTCATCGGCCGCAGCAAGCACGCCACCCGCGTCTACGCCGACTGGGGCTTCGGGCAGCGCCTGGGCTACGGCAAGGGCATGATCGCGCTGTTCTCGGGCCCGCCCGGTACCGGCAAGACCATGCTTGCAGGCATCATCGCGCAAGAGCTGGACCTGGATATCTATCAGGTCGATCTGGCGCAGGTGGTCAGCAAGTGGGTCGGCGAGACGGAAAAGCAGCTGTCGCGCGTCTTTGATCAAGCTGAGCGCGCGCACGCCGTGCTGCTCTTCGACGAAGCCGACTCGCTGTTCGCCAAGCGCACCGAGGTCAAGACCAGCAACGATCGCTACGGCAACCTGGCCGTGAACTACCTGCTCCAGCGGCTAGAGCACTACAGCGGCGTGGTGGTCATGACCACCAACAAAGAGGCCTCGCTGGACGAAGCGCTGCAGCGTCGCTTGACCTTGCACCTGCACCTGCAGATTCCCGAGCCGCCCGAGCGCGAGCGGCTGTGGCGTTCGATGCTGCCGACCAAGGCGCCCTCGGCCCGCAACATCAACTTCCGCGCGCTGGCCAACGACTACGAGATCTCCGGCGGCTACATCAAAAACGTCGCCCTGCGGGCCGCCTTCTTGGCCGCGCAGGAGGGCATCTCGATCCACATGGGTCTCTTGCGCCGCGCCGCCGCGCTAGAGCTGGAAGACATGGGCCGCCTGGTCGCGCGCAGCGGCCGCAAAGATGTCGCCGGCCTGCCCGATGCCGCCCCCGGTCCCGAGTCTGAGCCGCGCTCGGGCAACGACTTCAGCGAATAGCGAACCACCTATTCTCTTTTCCGATCGGTTTTCCGCGCACCACAGCCGAAGCTAGTAAAGGCCTGGCACCATCCGCCACTTCACCTTGGCGCGATAGGTGTCCCAGTCCGTGCCGTAGCGGCGGGCGCAGTGCTGATCGTCGCGGCGCTCGCGATGGATCAGCAGGATCGAAAAGTAGATGAAATAGAAGTACGGCAGCACGTGGCCGAACTTGCACGGCAGGCACCAAGCCAGACCCATCATCAGATCGCCGGTGTAGTTGAGGTGCCGCGCGATGCCCCAAAAGCCCGAGGTGAGGAGCTGAGTGCCGCGCACCGTGCGAATGAACGTCGGGCGTCGTCCCCAGATCTTGCCGCTGGGATCGAGCCGAAAGCGATGCTTCTGCAGGTTGGAGCTGCGGAACAAGAAGTAACCGCCGGCGTTGAGCGCGACGATGGCGATGGTAGCGGGAAGCGACAGGTCGTGTCCGTGCGTGACCAGATACTGCGCCTGCAGCGAGAAGGTAAACGGCACCCAGACCAGGCAGCCCCACGACAGCATGAAGCCGAAGCGCTCGTGCCGGATGTCCCAGGTCGAAAGGATGGCGTCCTCGTGCAGGAAGTAGTCGGCGACGTAGAAGAACTGAAAGATGCAGACCAGCAGCATCGGCGCGCTGAGCCGACCGAAGAGCTCGATCTGTTTCGCGGCCAGGGACAGATCGATGAGCACCCACAGGATCAGGCCCGGTCGCGACTCGCAGAAGAACTTGAGATCCAGCGAGCCGAGGCGCGGGTTTAAGACCACGCCGGCAAAGAAGTCGCGGAACAGCGGTCCGCGCTGCCTCTCGCTGGCCGCCGCGCGATGCAGCCAGGGAAAGGCTTGCAGGTACACCGCGAACAGCTGTGAGCCGATATTGGCGACGGTGAGCAGCGACCCCAGCTCGTCGTAAAGCAGCGTCGCGGGGATGACGCCGCGCCACACCAAGACCAGCACCACAAGCAGCGTCAGCCACCAGCTAAACCAGCCGTTTAGGCGATACTTCAGGCGCTGCCCGTCGTCGAGCGGAGCCCCAGGATACAGACGACCGGGCGCGTACAGCTGAAGCAGAAGCTGCGCCAGCACCCAGATCGAATAGATCGCCGTCGCGCGCCAGCTAGGCAGCGGCACCTCGCCGAGCAGAGCGCGCAGCGCCGCCAGCGAGCGGGGGAGCAAGAGTGCGCCCCCGTGATAGCGCATGCTGATCCACAGGTAGTAGACCACTGCGGGCAACGCCAGGACGGCGAGCACGAACGGCAGGCCCAGGCCGCCCGACGACGACGATGATGGCAACGATGACGACACAGACGACGACGAGGCACCTTCGGTAGCCGACCCAGAGATGTTGGGGGCGCGATGCGACATGGAAAACAACTCCCTTTTGATCTCGCTCGCCGCGCGACTACAGCTTGCCGCGCAGGAGCGATCGCAGCGTCAGTTGGCTATAGCGCAGCAGCGTCTTGCCCAGGATCGATGGATCGACGGCGCGAAATACCGAATCGCCCAGCGCCACCGGCAGGCTGGTGAAGATCGGGCCGCGCGCATACTCCAGCATCCACGACTGCGGCGCGATGCGAACCGCCTTGGTGACTCCCGGTGGCAAGTGCACCAGCTCGCCGACCGTCGAGGTGTGGGCCTGACTGGGATCGCGATCGGTGTACGTCGAAAACGAGCCGCTGAGCAGCACATCCCAGATGTCGATGCGGAAGCGGCCCGAAAAACCTTCGGTACCCAGCGGCGTGCCGTACAGCAGGACGTACTCGGTCAGCGAGGCATGCAGCACCTGCATCACGCCGGTCAGCCCGCCCGCCAGGTTGAACAGCCAGTCCTGCCGGGTGTCGATGTGGCCGGGATAGGCTCGCGCAAGCTCGTCGACAATCGTCGAGCACATCTCGGCATGCGGCAGGCCGATGGCCCGCTTTCCGATCTCGTGAAGCTGGCTCGGGTCGAATAGGTATCCCATGCGAAGCATCTCCTGCCGCAGCCGGACGAACCAGGGGCGCTGGCGTCGCTGGCATAGGCGATGGTGGACAGAAAATTCGCGCAAGCATGCGGAGGTCGGACGGACCTGTCAACGCGCGATCCCGCACAGTGCGGAAGCGTGCCACGCGGCCTGCCCCCAGCGCCCGGCTTGGCATTGCTCGCCAGGCCGCTGCGATTGCGCGCTACGATGTCCAGATGCTTGACTTGGCCAAGCGGGGAAGTGCCGGAACAGCAAGTGGCGTCGATGCGCTGCTGTCCGCTGTCGTGTTCGGCGGTCTAGCGGCCTTCTTGCCGGCGCTCAGCAGCCCCGCGCAAGCCAGCCTGACCCAGGTCACCGCAGCCAGCTGGCAGCACCTAAACGCCGGGGATGTCGACGGGCTGGGCGCACTTTTGGGGCAGGCTGTGCGGCCCCTCCTACTCGCGCTCTGTGCCCTGCTTGGTCTGTGTGGTCTCGGCGGTCTCGCCGCCTGGCGTTTTCGCGCCGTGCTGCCCGAGGGGCCCGGCCTGACGGCGGACGATGCGCCCTTCCAGCTACTCGCCGGCGTCGTCTGGCTCGTCGGCGCCACCGCGCTGCTGCCGCGCTGGCTAGAGCTTTCGGGCGTCGCTACCGACGCGTATCCCGCTCTCCTGCTATCCGCGCTGCGCGGCCTGCTGTGGCTGTGCACGATGGCGGCGATCCTGCGCGCCGTGCTCTCGCTTCGACGCTAAAGGCCGGGGCTAGCCGTGGCGCGGATCGGCGATCCCGGCGGCGCTTAGAAGCGAACCCACTCGAACCCTAGCTGGACGCTGTAGCGGCCATAGGTCGCTTCGCTGGGTGCGCCCAGCGCGACGCGCGTGCCCGCCAGCAGCCGGAAGTGGCCCAGGGCATCCAGGCGCAGCCGCGCGCCCCCGCCGATGGCGAAAGCGTGCAGGCTCGTCCCCAGCAAGGCCAGCCCGGCATCAAACTGGGCCAGCAGCGACACGCGCGATAGCTGCAGCTGCACGCCGTAGCCCATGCTGTAGCGCAGCTCGGACTGCGGCAGGTTAAGCGACGCGCTCAGCCCCTGCGTCGTCAGGAAGCCCAGGCGCGAGACACGGGCCGACAGGGCCAGCGCCGGATCGATGACCACCGGTCGCAGCGGCAGGACCCCGCGCTCGTACGTTCCCGTCGGCAGCTGCGCCCGCAGCAGTGCCCCGAAGCGCAGACGCCCCGCAAGGGCATCGACCGCCATGGCCCGCGCTCCAACCGAGATATCGCCCAGCGCCGGACCGCTGCGTGGTGCCCCGCTCGCCGAGGGGAAGTCGATGAAGTAGAGCAGCGGCAAGTTGAGATCGAACGACAGCCGCTGACGCAGAAAGGACCACTCGGCGCCAAGGTCAAGTCGGACGACATCCAGGGCCTGGTTTGGCGTGCGGGCCCCGACACCGAGTAGCGCATAGAGCCGCGTCCGCGGGTCCAGCGTGCGCAGCGGCAGGCCGGGGGCAAACAAGGCCGGGCCGACATCGATCGACTCGACCCGCTCAGCAACGGCCGGCGGGACCGACGGGGGGGGTGGCGGCGGCGGCGGTGGCGGCGGCGCTGCGATGGCCAAGGCCAGCTGGGCCGTGCTGTCGTTGAGCGACAGGCCAAAGCGGTGCTCGCCGGCTCCCAGGTTAAAGACGCACTCGCCGCGGCAGGTCTCGCTGCGCTGACCATCGAGCTGCACCGTCAGCGGTAGCGTGCCCGAGTCGAACTTGAGGATGGCGGCCTGGGCCCGCTGCAGGTAAATCGTGCTCGCTCCGCCCGGTCGAGTCGGCATCGCCGGAGCCGACAGCGCGGCATTGCTGCGCACCGTCACGAGGTACAGCGTCTGGGTCGCGCTCGGCAGGCCCGCCAGAAGATCGCTATCGAGCGCGGTCACCCGAGCGTAGTACAGCCCCGGCGGCAGCTCAGCGCGCAGCGGCGAGGCGTTGATGTCGCTGAGCACGCGGCGATCATGAAGCTGCGGATCCGCCGCTACCTCGACGCGATAGCGCAGAGCGCCAGGCACCGGAGCGAAGTTCAGCACCAGCTCGCCCTGCCGCGCCGCGCCGCGCAGACTGCCCATCGACAGCGCAATGCGCGCCAGCCCGCTATCGCCACCGTCGAGCCACGTCGGAGCCGTGGGGAGCTGACGCAGCGGCGCATCGCGGTCGCCCGGCTGCACCAGGGTTCCCATGCCCACCGGCAGCACCAGCTCGCTGCGTCGGCTGCGCAGCGTCGCCAGCCCCTGATAGACCGCGATCGCCGTCCGCCCCTGGGCATCACTGACCAGGCGCACCGTAGCCCCCCGCAGGCGAACATCCCCAACCGCGGTCCGGATCAGAAGCGGCCCGATGCCCTTGCCGTCGATAATCTCGACGAGCAGCGAGCCCGTCACCAGCTGCAGTTCAGAAGGACCGCGGGCCCCGCGCGGCAGCTTGCGTACCAGCACCACCGTCTCTGGCTCTAGCTGGATGCGCAGCTGTTCGCCGATCGCGATCTCGGCGCCGCCCTGTGCTCCGGTAGCGACCCGGACGCTGCGCTCGACTGGCTGGTCCGGCAGAGCTTCGTACCACTCGCGCTGGCCCAAAGCCTGGGTGCGCACAGCCGGACTTACGTACGAAAGGCGCGCCACATCGCGGGCTGGCCGCTTCCCAAAAGCCCCCGGCTGGGCCGAAAGCGGTGCCACCCAACCAGCCAGGCAGGCCAGGACCGAGACAAGGGGGAGAAGCCTGCGCATTCGTCTTGATTATAGTGAAATTCACAGTTTTCGTTGGCTGTGATAGCCTTCCCGTCCCCTGCTCCAGACCATGTACTCCTCTATGCGGCCAGTCACACCACTCGCACCACGTAGGCAAACGCGGGCACAAGTCGCACACTTGAAATGTATTCTTGGATACATTTTTCATACCGCAAACTCTTTGACTTCGTCGGACAGCGAAAATAAAATGCAAGGAAGATTACTTTATTGGAACAGGGGGCAGACTTCCGATGCAGGATCGCCGGACGATGACCAAGGCCGATATCATCGAGAATGTCTACGAACGCGTCGGTGGCTTCTCCAAGAAAGAAGCCGCACAGATCGTCGAGGCAGTATTTGACATCATCAAAGTCACCCTCGAAGACGGCGAGAAGATCAAGCTCTCGGGGTTTGGCAACTTTGTGGTTCGAGACAAGAAGTCACGCATCGGGAGAAACCCACAGACCGGCGACGAAATCACCATCAGCGCGCGCCGCGTCCTGACGTTTAAGCCCAGCCAAGTCCTAAAGAACGCTCTGAACAGCTAGCCTCGCCGCCCTGCCATCGCCGGGCGGCACAGCCCTGCGAGCCCACGATGAAACGCGCCCAGCGCCCCCAGCGCGCCCCCAAGCCACGCCCAGCCCCCCCAGCTCCGCGACGAAAAGCAGCGATGGCCGCGCCACGAAAAGCAGCGCCGACCACGCCACAAAAGACCGCAGCGGCCACACCACAAAAGAACGCTCCGGCCACGCTGAGCGAGAGCAAGCCGACCCAGCGCTCGGCCGCGTCCGAACAAAAGCCCGCGGCGACGACCGAGGGGGCCCACACCGCCGAGGCAGCGAGCCCGGAGGCCAAGCCGGCTGCCGAGCGGCCCCCCCGACGCGGTCTGGGTAACCTCGGTCGCCAGAGCCTGCATCGAGCGGCCCCCACTATCACACTGGCCGTCGAGCGACCCCGCGCCATGGCCCCGGCTGCACAGCCGACGGCAGCGCGGACCCCTCTGGCGCCGCTCTCAGCCGTGGCTGGCGGGGGCGCGACGGTGGACAGCCTGCTGGTGCTCCGCGAGGGCCTGCACGGGCTCTTGCGCCTGCTAGACGCCCCGCCCGAAGCCGCGCCCATGGGAGCCGCGCAATAGCTCGATAAATGTGAGCTTTCCTGCCCTTCTATTTCTAATTAAACACACAAAAAATTGCGGTTTTACGCACACTTCTGTGGCTGAGCGGGCCCGTTTTGGTCTACTCTGACAGAAGGTAGGTGCATCCTCATGGCTGAGGCCCAGGGCCGCTCAGGGAGCCACGAAATAGGCAGCGAAGAGAACGCCACGGCGGAAGCCGCTGGGGGCGAGCCGCCTGCCGATGCCGAGGGCGCCGAGAACAGCCAGCAGGTGCTCTACGCCAGCCAGCCAGTCAGCGAGCCCGAGATCCCGTCTTACATCGGTCGCTACAAAGTCATCTGTCGCCTAGGCAGCGGCGGCATGGCCGATGTCTATCTGTGCCGCCAGAGCGGCATGGGCGGCTTCGATCGGCAGGTGGTGATCAAGCAGATCCGCCATGACCTGCGCGATCGCGAGGACGTCATCTTCATGTTCCTCGACGAGGCTCGCATCATCGCCCAGGTCAACCATCCCAACGTCGTGCAGATCTACGACATCGACGAACAGGACGGACTGCCGTATCTGGTCATGGAGTGGGTCCGCGGGCTGTCCTTGCACAGCCTGATGCGGCGGATGGAGTCGCGCGGACAGCAGTTTCCCGTCGACCTTGTGGCTGCGGTGGGCGCCCAGGTCTGCGCTGGGCTGCAGGCCGCGCACGAGATGCGAGACGCTGGGGGCGCGCCGCAAAACGTCGTGCACCGCGATATCTCGCCCAGCAATCTGCTGCTCAGCGTCGATGGCGTGGTGAAGATCATCGACTTCGGCGTCGCTCGGGCCAAAGGCCGCTTGTCGGTGACTTCGGCGGGCAAGATGAAAGGCCGCATCGGCTACATCGCTCCCGAGGCGCTGACCGATCAGACCCTGGATCGTCGCGCCGATCTATTCGCGCTGGGCGTGGTGCTGTACGAGCTGTGCAGCGGCAAGCCGCTTTATGACCGCGATAGCGATGCCGACGGGCTGGCAGCGGTACTGATGAACAAAGTGCCGTCGGTGAATACGGTCCGGCCCGATGTTCCGCCCGGCTTGTCGCAGATCCTATCGCGCGTCCTTGAGATCGATCGCAAGCTGCGCCCAGCGACGGCCGCCGAGCTGGGCACGGCGCTGTTTTCGATGGCCATGCAGACCGGCCGCTTCGTCAGCGCGCACCAAGTCGCCGAGTGGCTAGATCCACAGCTCCCGCGCGAGCTGCGAGCCCAGGGGCGCAGCCTGACGCCTGCGCCCTCGCGCCTAGCTCCGGAGTCAACGCAGCAGCAGCCCTCGCCGTTTTCGACGACGCAGATGGCAGCGCCGCCGGCCTCGAGTGTCTCGCCGCTGAGCTCACAGGCCACAAACTTCCAGATGGCACAGCCGCAGCTTGCCGCCGCGCTGGCGCCGGTGGTGGGCGAGGTCCGCGATCAGCTGAAGTACATGGCCCCCGCGACGAGCGAGCTAGCCCTGCAAGTCCGCGCACTCGGTCCAACGGTAGACGAGCTACAGCAACAGGTACGCCGACTGCGCTGGCTGTACTGGCCCATGCTCGTGCTGTTCTGGCTGATGGGCCTAGGCCTCATCCTGCTCGGCGTCTGGATGATGCTGCACGTCGGCAGCCACTAACCCGCCGTCTGCACAGTAAAGATTCCCCCAAAAAGCCCAGTAAGGCTGGGGCCGCAGCGGATCTCGTTTTTTCGGCGCGCCGACGAAAAAATGAGTCCGCGTCCGCGGGGCCCCCAGCCGTGCAGCACGGCCACAGCGAAGGCGTTCACAGCAGAATATGTAAACACCTGCAAAGCGTCGCCGGCTGCCAGCCTACGTGGGGGCCGCGAACAGCAGCGAGACATTGGTCCCGCCAAAGCCAAAGCTGTTCGACAGCGCAACCCGCAGCCGAGTCGAGCGCGCCTGATTCGGCACGTAGTCGAGATCGCACTCGGGATCGGGATTTTCCAAGTTGATGGTCGGCGGCAGGATGCCGTTCTGCAGAGCCAGCACGCAGAACGACGCCTCGGCCCCACCAGCCGCCCCCAAGAGGTGCCCGGTCATCGACTTGGTCGACGACACCGCCAGGCGCCGCGCGTGATCGCCAAAGACCGTCTTGATGGCCACGGTCTCGGCGATATCGCCCTGCTTGGTGGAAGTGCCGTGCGCGTTGATGTAGCCGATATCGGTCGGCAGGATGCCGTGCCGCAGAGCATCACGCAGCGCCATGCGCATGCAGCGCTGCGCCCCTTCGCCATCCGCTGGTGGCGAGGTCATGTGGTTGGCATCGGCGGACAAGCCATAGCCGACCAGCTCGGCGTAAATCGTCGCGCCGCGGCGCTGGGCAGAGTCGCGCTCTTCCAGCAGCAGCACGCCGGCCCCTTCACCCATGACGAAGCCATCGCGGTCGCGATCGAACGGTCGCGAGGCTCGTGTTGGCTCGTCGTTGCGCGTGCTCAGCGCTCGCATGGCGTTGAAGCCGCCAACGCCCAGCGGCGTCACCGTTGCCTCGGTCCCGCCGGCCAGCATGGCGTCGGCATCGCCGCGCATAATCGTGCGCGCCGCCTCCCCGATGGCATGCGCACCGCTTGAGCACGCCGAGACATGGCTGAGGTTCGGGCCCTTGTATCCCGACTGCAGCGAGATCACGCCGGGAGCCATGTTGACGATGATCTGCGGCACGAAATAGGGCGACATCCGCCCCGGCCCCTTGGTGAGGAGCGTGGTATGTGTGCTCTCGATATGCGTCACCCCGCCCAGCCCAGCGCCGATGTACACCCCGACGCGATCGCAGGGATAGCTGCCGTCTTCACGCACACCCAGGACCGGGGCGCGCTCGGCCACAAAGGGGCCGGCCGGGTCAGCGGGTTCGGGACTGATGCGCATACCGGCGTGCGCCACCGCTTCTTTCGCCGCGTAGACCGCAAAGATGACAAAGGGGTCTAAGTGCTTGGCTTCCCGCTTGTCGATGAACGTGGTCGGGTCAAGACCCTTGACCTCCCCCGCGAAGCGCGTTGCAAACTGGCTGGTGTCAAAGTGAGTGATCGGTCCGATGCCGCTCTGTCCGGCAATCAGGGCCTGCCAGGTCGCTTCCCGACCCAGGCCAAGCGGCGTACACAGGCCGATCCCCGTTACGACAACACGTCTCTGCATGACGTTGCCATGTAGCACACTCACGCTGTTCTGGGCAGTCCGCTTCTGGCGGTGGCCCGCTCTGCCTGCGCTCATCGCGCTGTGGCTGCTGCCGCTTGTTGTCGAGGCTCAGCTGAATCCTTCAGCGCGCGGAGGAGCGCGCCATGAGCCGGGGCTGCCGGCCAACCCGCCGGTCGGTTACGGCAAGCCGGTGCCCGCCGGTGGCGCGAGCGAGCTGGTGCTGGTTCCGTCGGCTGAGGTGCCCTCGTTCGGGGCAGCTCGGGCGGCCTTGACGATCGACCTGTTCCTACCGTTTGGCCATCGCAGCACGGGGCCAGAGCTCGGCCGCTATCTGCAGCTTTTGACCGAAAACGACGACATCCAGCTCCGCCTGCATCCAGTGTTGGGCAGCGAAGTCGCCGAGCGCGGCGCGGAGCTAAGCCTGGCCGCGTGGTCGATGGCCGGGGCGGACTGTGCCCGCTTCCTGCTGCAGGTCGCCGAGAATCCCGACTGGCTGGCCGACTGGCCCCCCCAGCTGGGCTGGGCACTCTCCGATGCCGGCTCACAGCTTGGGAACGAGCGACGCCGCGATGGCGATCTGCAGCTCTTTGCCGCGGCCGCCAGCCATGGCATCGATGCGGCAGCGCTGCGGCTGCAGCTTCGCGAGCGACGTCAGCGCAGCCTGGCCCTGCAGCTGTGGGCTCGCATGCGGAGCGCGATTCGCACGCCTCCTGAGGTCTGGCTGAACGGCCGCCGCCTGCGCAGCCCGGCCAGCGAGAGCGTGCTGCGCGAGGAGATGGAGCGCCAGCGCCGTCGCGCCTATCAGCTGCTGCAGGCCGGCACGCCGTGGAGCGGGCTTTATGAGGAGCTGCTCTCGACGAGCGACAGCAGCGAGACGTCCTCGCCCTTCCCGAGCACCGTGGGTTCGGCGCTGTTGGGCTCGCGGATTAGCGGACTGCGGAGCAGCGGCCCGAGCCTGCCCCCGCCGCCGCGCTCGCATCGCCCAGCCCCATCGGCCGCGCGCTTTGATCTTAGCGACGTACCGCTGCGCGGACCCAAGGTGTCGCCGGTGGTCGTCGTGTTGGTTGGCAACCTAGAGAGCGGCCCCACCTGCGAGCTGGCCCGCGAGCTGCGCGAGATCCTGCGTCCCTACGCTGAGGCGGTGCGTTTCGCGTACCTCCCGGCCCCCAATGGTGCGCTGTTGTCGCCGCTGAGCGGGCTGGGCAGCTCGTCGTACCTGATCAACGAGCGAACGCAGCGCGTGCCCCTTGTGCTGTCGGCCCTGGCGCAGGAAAACGGCCCCGCCTTCTTTCGTATCTATGACGCGATTTTGGACCTGATGCGCCGCCGCTTCTTGCTGAGCTACGTCGAGTTTGCGCAGAGCGTCCTCAACCAGCGCCTGGACTTCGATCGTCTAGAGGCGCAGAGCCGACAGACCCCGGCCCGCCTGTACATGGCGCGGGCGCAGCGCGACGCGGCCCGCTTGGGAGCGACGAGCCTGCCAGCGGTGTTCATCAACGGTCGCCCAGTGCCCGGCATCGGCGGCATGAGCGGCCCAGGGAGCGGCACGCAGGCCACCCGTGCTGAGCAGATCACCCGCCTCATCGAATCAGAGCTAAGCCGCGGCCTGCTCGATCGCCTGCGGCTGGGGCGACGCTCCTAAGCAAGCCGGCTGCGACTCAGCCAGCCGGGCTAGAGCGGCACGGTGACGTAGTAGCTGTACTGGCCGCGCACCACCAGCATGACGGTGTCGTTGCCGGGGCGAATTTCACCGAGGGCAGTGGCGAAGTCGCGGCTGTTCTTGATGGCGCGCGCGCCGATCTGCAGGATGGCGTCGCCCATCTGGAAGCCGATGCGATCCGCGATGCCGCCGGGGATGACTCGCCGCACCAGGACGGCCCGCCCCTCGGCGTCGGTGACATCCAGGCCAAGACGTCGCTGGGCGCGGCTCGACTGCTCTTTGGGATCGAGCGGCGCGGCCTGTACCCGCACCTCACCGCGCTGCAGCCGCAGGCGGACTTCTTCGCCGGAAAGGACGCGCTGGACGCGATCCCAGAAGGCCTCAACCGACGGTGTGTTGTCGTCGTTGACGCCGACGATAACCTCACCGCGCTGGATGCCAGCGCGCTCGGCCGGACTGCCGGCTTCGACCTCGGCCACGACCACTCCGACAGCGCGACGACCCTGGCGCAGCGCCGAGGGACGGATCCCCAGCCAGCCGTAGCGCACGCGACCAAACTGCAGCAGGTCGTTGACGATGGTGCGCGCCCGATCGATGGGAATCGCAAAGCCGATGCCCGGCCCGCCCGAGTGAACCGCGGTGTTGATGCCGATCAGCTCACCGTGAATATTGAGCAGCGGTCCGCCCGAGTTGCCGGGGTTGATCTGCGCGTCGGTCTGGATGAAGTCTTCGTAGGTGCGGTTCTTGGCGCGCACGACGCGATGCAGCGCCGAGATCACGCCCGAGGTCACGGTATGCGAGAGGCCAAACGGGTTGCCGATGGCGATCACCGTCTCGCCAATCATCAGGTCGGCGGCGGTTCCCAAGCGCAGCGCGGGCAGTTCATGGTTCTGTGTCTCGACCTTGAGCACGGCGAGATCGAACGACTGATCGGCGCCAATCAGCGTCGCGGGAAGCTCGCGACCATCGGCGAGCTGAACCCGGATGCGGGCCGCGCCGGCGACAACATGCTCGTTGGTGATGACCAGGCCATGGCCTTCGACGATGACGCCCGAGCCTAGCGAGGTCCGGCCGCTGTCTTCGCTCTCCTCTTCCAGGCCAAAGAAGCCAAACGGGTTGTGCTGCGGCCGCTGCTCGGTGACGATCGACACGACCGAGGGGGCGGCTCGATGTACGGCATCGACGACCGGTGTGCGACGGCTCTGCTGGGCTGGGGTCAGTGTGGTCGGCTGGCCGGCGGCTGGCACCACCTCAGCAGCACCGGCTGGGCTGGTCGCACCGGCCGTCGGCGCGGGCAGCGTGGGCGGAACGGGCGCGGGCGCGGCGGCGCCGGGACGACTCTCGGTCACCGACGGCGGAGGAAGCTGCGTGGGCAGATCCGCCACCAGCGAGCCACCCGTCCCCGGAGAGGCCGACGCGACCGCCGCGGAGCGAGCCGATGCTCCCGGCGCTTGTCTGCGACAGCCCCCCCCGGCTGCCAGCAGCAGGCCCAGCACAGCGACGATGGGTAGCGCTAAGCGGAGGGGACGAGGCGACCCCGCCCCACCCCGTTCAGAAGACGACACAGAAGACGACACAGAAGACGACGCAGTGCGCAAAGCAGGTCCTGACAATGAAGTCCAGCGACGGTTCAGCATCCTGAAACCCTGTGTCATGACCCGGGGGCTGTCAAGCCACCAACCTGCCCCCCCGCGGGGCTAGCCGTCCGAACAGTCGAGAAAGAAGCCGCAGCGCGGACAGCGTAGCTTGCAGCCGCGATCGACCATCTCGGCGCTGCAGCCAGGGCAGGTGCGATGCGCCTGATCAAAGGAGTTCAGCGCTCGTCCTGTCGGGTCGCCGGCCGTCTGACCACACGACTCCCCGGCCGCGGCAAGAGGAGGGGCTGGCTGGGTACGAGGGGTGGCTGGCATCGGCACGCTCCGTCTAGGACATCGAGGGGTCCCGACCCTATCACAGGGCCCTGGCCAGCCGCTGGCCGCGGCGCAAAACGATGCCATCGCTACCCCCTCGGCGTTGTACAATCAATGAGCCGTCACCACGTCCTTTTGCGTCGTAGCTGGCCGGGGGCCAGGCTTTTTCCGGTGAGGGCGTCCCTTTGGCATGAATCCATCTTCGCGCTCACTGCTTGCGCCCGCCGTCGACTTGCAGGATGCCATCGCCGTACTTGTCGATGATGACGGGGAAAGTGCGCGCTCTCTCTCGGAAAAGCTGACCGAGACCGGCTTTCAGGTGCACATCGCGACCTCCGGTCCGCAGGCCAAGCAGCTGGCGTTTCGGCAGTCTCCCGATGTCATCCTGCTCGATCTCAAGCGGGCCGACATGGACAGCTTCGAGCTGTGTCGTCAGCTGAAGATGACGCCCCAGATGCGGTCGGTGCCAGTGCTGTTCTTAAGCGAGCGCACCGACGTGGCAGCCAAGGTGCGCGCTTTCCGGCTAGGCGCCGTCGATTTCCTGCATCGGCCTTACGAGTTTGAAGAGCTCTTGGTGCGCATCGAGCACCACATCCGCAGCGGCCGCAAGCTGCGCGATCTCGAGCGCGAAAAGCTTGAGCTCGCCCGCGAAAACAAAGAGCTGAAGAAAGAAAAAGCCACCGTTCAGCCGATCTACAGCAATCCTTCCGAGCTACCGAACGGCTTCATGCTCGACGGCAAGTATCGCCTGGATGGTCGCATTGGGCTCGGTGGCTTCGGCGTCGTCTATCGCGCCACGCACCTGCAGCTGCAGCGGCAAGTGGCGGTCAAGGTGTTCCGCTCGCTTGGACACTTAAGCTCGGAAGAGGCGCTGAAGCGCTTTCGCCAAGAGGGCACCTCGGCCAGTCGCCTGAATCACCCCAACGCCGTCGCCATGCTCGACTCGGGCATCGCGCCCGGCGGCATTCCCTACCTGGCGATGGAGCTCCTAGTGGGCCGCACGCTGGCCGATGAGCTGCGCGAGCGCAACCAGCTTCAGCTGTCGCGCTGCATCCAGATCGTCCTGCCGATCTGCGACGTCCTCGTCGAGGCGCACGCCATTGGCCTCATCCATCGCGACATCAAGCCCGAGAACGTCTTTCTGCACCGCGCGCGCTACGGCGAGGTCATCAAGGTCCTCGACTTCGGCATCGCTAAGCTGCTGGGCACCGACTCGGACCTCGATCGCCCGGCGATGACCGGCGGCGGCGGCATCGTCGGTACGCCGGTCTACATGGCCCCCGAGCGCCTGCGGCACGGCCCCTACGACGGTCGCAGCGACGTCTACAGCGTCGGCGTCATGCTGTATCAGATGCTGTGCGGTCGCACGCCCTTTCCGTCGGATGCCAAGAGCTTCCTGGAAGTGGTGCTAAACCACCTGAACGATCCCGCGCCGCCGCTGCGCAAGTGGCATCCCGGCATCCCCGAGCCGGTGGAGCGCCTGGTCATGCGCACGCTGGAAAAAGATCCGGCGCAGCGTCCATCGGCGCGCGAGCTCTTGACCGAGCTGGTGCAGGTCGTGCGAGCCACCGTCGGCGCAATCGACGCCAGCGAGCCGCCCCCGCCGCAGCAGTCAGGCGAGGCGATCTATCTTTTGCGCGGGGATCTGGCCCCGCATGGCGGCGGTGGCGAGAGCAGCCCGGGCTCGGGTCTGGCTCCCTCGGCCAAGTCGCGCAGCTCGCGACCGCCGCGGCCGGGTGTGCAGCCCGTGCCGTCCAGTCGCAGCTCGGTGCCGTCGAGCCGAAGCTCGCAGCCGTCGAGCAGCAGCAGCATTCCTTCGGCCAGCCAGGAAGTGCGGCCGGTCTCGCCGAGCGGCGGATCGCAGCCCCCAAGTGGCACCGCCGATACGCTAGAGGGCATCATCCCCGCCATCGGCCCGGTCGCCAAGGCCCCCAGCTCGACGGCGGTGACGATGGAGATGAAGCTGCCCTCGAACCCGACCATCGACGATCCGCAGGGCAGGGGCCCCGGCCGGACGTAGCGACGGGCGAGCTAGTCAAGGCGCAGGTGGTGCAGGCCCTGCAGCGTCGTCGCCAGGTGGCGAACCTCTTCCATGAGCGGCGGGCTGCGCGTCGCCACCAGATCTGGAAAACCAGGCGTGGCATGGGCGGCGATCAGCACACGCAGCGTCGAGAGCACGCTCTGGGCTAGCGCCTCTAGGTGGTAGCCGCCTTCCAAGATCAGGGCCAGCCGCGGCTGCACGGAAAGCAGCGTCCGCACCATGTTGGCGTAGTCTTCTTCGACGAGCGACATGCCAGCCAGAGGATCGCGGGCGTGTGCATCAAAGCCGGCCGAGACCAAGATGATGTCGGGCGCAAAGCGCTGCAGCACCGGCACCACGATCTTGGCGAAGATCAGACGATATTCTTCGCCGGCCGAGCCCTGCGGCAGCGGGATGTTGACCGTGGTGCCCGCCGAGAGCGCATCCGCTGCGACGGCCGCGGCGCCAGTCCCGGGATAGAACGGGTATTGGTGCGTGCTGACGAACAGGATGTCGGGGTTGCCGCTTAAGATCTGCTCGGTGCCGTTGCCGTGATGGACATCGAAATCGACGATGGCCACCCGGCCGCCCGCCGCCCGTACGGCATACGCCGCCGCCGCGATGTTATTGAGCAGGCAGAAGCCCATCGCCCGCTCGCGACAGGCGTGGTGCCCCGGCGGTCGCACCAGCGCAAAGCCGTTATCGGCCTGGCTGTGAAACACGCGCAGCGAAAGATCGATGGCGCCACCGGCCGCGCACAGCGCCGCCTGATAGGTACCGGGGCCGTAGTATGTGTCGGGGTCGAGCCAGCCGCTACCCGCCGCCTGTGCGCTGGGACCGATGCGGTGCTCTAGATCACTCAGATACTGCGCGCTGTGTGCGCGACGAAGCTCTTCCTGCGTGGCCGGACGCGGCGGAATCCGCCCCAGCTTGCTTAGCAGGCCCGACTCCTGCAGCGCGCGGACAATGGCGACGAGACGCTCCGGCCTTTCGGGGTGCTCTCCCTGCGGGCGATGCTGCAAAAAAATATCGTCGGAACACAGGTACGTCGTCACGACGCCTATCGTATCGCAAGCCTGCGCGGAGCCTTACTGAGAAACTTGGAAGATCTGCTTGAGGTGTTCGGCGGTTTTTTCTAGCTGCTGCTGGAAGGCCTGCGGCGCCTCGCCGCCTTCTTCGGCGGCGCGGTTGTGCATGGCCATCTGCTTTAGCTGCTCCAGCATCTGCGGCAGCATCTGCGCCACCGTTAGCTCGCCGCGCACCATGCGCTGACGCAGCAGATCGGCGGCCTCGATGTCGCGCATGACCACCTGCTCGGCCTGCTTGTTACCACGCCGACCGTTGAGGTTGCGCAGGCGATCCAGGTCCTGGCTCAGCGACAGCGAGGCCAGCGGCACCGGGTTCTTAGACAGCGTCGGGCCAGACGGGGCAGCGGGGCCTTCGATCTCGGTGAGCTTGCTGAACTTGTCGACAAACTCCTTCACCGTGTTGGCGGGGATGGCAAAGCCCAGACCCTGCGACTCTTTGCGGATGAAGGTGTTCACGCCCACCATCTGGCCGTGCATGTCGAGCAGCGGCCCGCCCGAGTTGCCGGGGTTGATCGGCGTCTCGGTCTGCAGCGCGTCTTTGCGGATGGCGCTGATCGTGCCGCTGGTGAACGTCCAGGTCAGGCCGTGCGGGTTGCCGATGGCGACGACATCCTGACCGATGCGCAGCTCGTCCGAGTTGCCAAGCTGCACCGTCGGATAGCTGCTGACAAGCTCGGGCAGGCGGACCAGCGCCAGGTCGATGTCTTTGCCGCGCTTGGTGACACGCCCGATGAGCGGCGAGTGATT
Source organism: uncultured Myxococcales bacterium (assembly GCA_937952145.1). Classification (GTDB taxonomy): domain Bacteria; phylum Myxococcota_A; class Polyangia; order Palsa-1104; family JAEUJZ01; genus JAEUJZ01. Next base: position 23,141 of record CALFYE010000224.1, on the reverse strand, counting down.
CTTCACGTAGTCGCGCAGGCTGGTCTCTAGCGTGCGCTCCTTGGGGTTGTACATGTAGACCTGCACCGTGCCAGTGCTGGCCTCGACGACGTGGGCATTGGTCACGATCAGGCCGCTGCCATCGACGATCGCGCCGCTGCCGATGCTGAAGCCATCGCGCAGCGGGATGACGATCAGGACCGTCGCCGGCGCGAGCTTGCTGAACAGCTCTTCTTTACTGAGCGTCTTGAGCTTGCCCGCTTTTCCGGCCTTGCCCGCCTTGCCGCCTTTGCCCGCCTTGCCCGCATCGTCAGCGACTTTCTTCGCTAAGCCGACGCCGCCGTCCACCGTCGCCGCCAAGAGCAGCGCCCCCAGCGCCCAGCTCGTCACCTTGCTCCCTGCGATGCGCTTCCCTGCACGTGTTGTCACGGTCTACCTCTAGAGACAGCCCGCGATCATTGTATCGCGATCCTCCCCGGGGCGGGGGCAGGCTCGCTGCCCGGCCTGGCACCGCAAAAACGGGGGCGGCCAGCGCCCGCGGCTGCAGTCCACCTAAGTGGCCTGCGGGCCTGCTAGGTAGCCGTTTTCCACCCACCCTGACCGTCGCTGTTCACCGGAGTTGCCGGGGGGCTGCCGGGGGGCTGGGCCCGCGACAGCGACTCTGATAAAGTGAGCTCTGATGGCATTTTTGCGCGCACGCGCATCTAGAGGGATCTATATGCAAAAGCTGTCAGTCGGTCCGCTTGGGGGCAGCGCACCCGTCCTGTGGGCAGCGGCACTCGGTGTACTGGGACTTATGGGCTGTGGACCCGGACCGCTGCGCAATCTGCAGCGCGGCTGCGATCAGGGCAGTGGCACCGCCTGCTTCAAGCTCGGCGTCGCCTACTACGAGGGCAAAGACGATAAGGGCACCGCCGTCGATCTTGACTACGGCCGAGCCCGCAAGGCCTTCGAGCAGTCCTGCGCGCGCGACAACGGCACCGCCTGTTACAACCTGGGCTACATGCTGCTCAAAGGCGAAGGTGGCCAGGTCGAAAAGTCGCGCTCGGTCGAGTACTTCAAGAAGGGCTGCGAGCTAGGCGACAACACCGCCTGCACCAAGGGCGCGCAGGCCTACCGCGAGGGGACGGGCGTGCCCAAGGACATGGAAAAGGCCCTGGCCCTGGCCAAGCTGGGCTGCGATCGCGGTGAAAAAGAGACCTGCGAGCTGCAGAAGACTCTGGCCACCACGCCCGACGCCAACGGCCTGACCGCCGAGGTCAAGGGACTGATCGAAGGCTGCGATGGCGGCAACGCCGATGCCTGCTTTGAAGCCGCTGTCCGCTTCGACGATGGCAAGGGCGTGCCGCAGAACAAAGAGCGCGCCGCCGTCGCTTACAAGGTCGCCTGCGAGAAGGGCGATCTGCGCGGCTGTCACAACCTGGGCGTCATGCAGATCGATGGCGAAGGCATCCCGCGCAACGTCGGCAACGGCTTCCGGCTGCTGGATCAGGCCTGCACCAAGGGCCTGCGCAAGAGCTGCGAGGTCCTGGTCGGCAAGCTGCAGCGCGCCTGTATGCAGGGCAACGACGCCGACGCCTGCACCGTCATGGGCCGCTTCCTGATCAAGGGCGATAAGGGCATGGAATCGAACATCACCAAGGGGGTGGAATTCCTGCGCCGCGGCTGCAAGATGGGCGACAAGGACGGCTGCGAAGATCTCAAGAAGCTCGGGCTCGACCCCAACTAACCCCCGGCCCTCTCCATCTTCCGCGGATGACTTCTTTCGGCGAACTAGGCCGACGCCGGCTGCCCTAACATGGAAGCTGTGAGCCTGCGGCGCTCTTCCCATCGCCTGTCCCGCCTATCGGCGCGAGGATCTGCCCCCGCGTCGGGGGATGCAGGCCAGCCCACCCCGGCGGGAGCCCTGGGTCTGCCGACCGCTCGCACGACGTTTGTTGCGCTGCTGTTCCTGGCGATCGTCTACCGGCTGCGCCTGGGCCTGACGCTGGGCGATACCTTTGCCAGCGAAGTGCCGCAGCCGCTGCGCGCCGTCCTGCGTCAGCTAGGCGCCGACACCCTGTTTGCAGTGGGAGTCGCGGCGCTGGTCTTTCTGCTCTGTCAGCTCGTCGGGATCTGCGGTCTTTACACCCCAACCGGGCGAGCGGCAGGCTGGCTGCGGCGGCTGGGTTACCTGGGACTTCTGCCCCTGCTCGTGCTCTGCGGTGTGCTGGCGCAGACCCAGCATGGCGTATTTTTCTCGACGGGAAACGGCCTGACAGCCGAGCTCCTGCGCGAGTCCTTGGAGTGGAACGCGCTCAAAGAAGTCATCTCGCTGTTGTCGCCGCTTGAGCACGCGATCATCTTCAGTCCGCTGCTCGCCTTCCTGCTGCTCGCGCGCTTGCCGGGCGGGCTGCGACGGCTGATCGAACGGGGTGGGCTGGCGCTCGGCGGGCTTTCGCTGCTGCTAGCCGTCGCCTCGCCGGCGGCACCGCTGCCCGAGGCGCTCTTGCATCACCCGGTGGCCTTTGTGCTGGTCGATCTTTTGCACCACGGCCGCAGCCGTTCGCTCCTACCGGAGGCCAATGCCGCCGCCACGCGCGAGGGGCAGACGCTGGATCCAACGACGCTGCTGCCGACCGGCGATGGCGCCGCCGGCGCGGCCCATGACAGCGAGGACGACAGGGACAGCGCCTGGCTGCTGCGCGACGGCGAACAGCTGCCCAGCATGGCGCTGCACACGCCGCCGTTTGTCAGCGACGACGGGATCGCGAAAAAGACCCTGCCGGCCGCCGCTGGCAAGCGCCCCTATCACATCCTGTACATCGTGATGGAGAGCACCGGCTTCGACCTTGCCCTGCGCTCGCTGGGTGGCGCGGCGACTCAGCGCGGCGACGATGTGGCGATGCCGTTTCTGCGCTCGCTGTCGAGCCAGGGCTACTTTCTGGCCAACCACTACGCCTCGGGCAACTCCAGCCCGCGCGGCATCTTTTCGCTCTTATCCGGCCTTTACGTAATGCCCGAAGTGGCGATTTTTGATGTTAGTAAAAACAATTATCTTCCGTCGCTGGTTAGCTACCTAGGGGGTCGCTATCGGGCCTTCTTGGTCACGCCCGGGTCGCTCGACTGGTACTTCCCGCAGGCTTTCCTGCTGCACAGCGGCCTAAGCGAGCTATGGGGCTATCACGCGCTGCCCATCCGCAAGACCGCGCCCGGTGGCCGCGCCCACGCCCGCGACGAAGCCGAGTCGGTGAGCTTCTTCCTGCGCCGCCTTGACGAGCAGCTAGCGACGGGCCAGCCGGTGCTGTCGGTGTATTACAGCTTCGTCGCCCACTGGCCCTATCCCGACTACGGCCCGAGCACGCACGTCACCCACCCGACCCGGCCGCAGAACGCCTACTGCAACAACCTGCGCTATCTCGACCAGCAGATCGAGCGCATCTACAAGCACCTGCAAGAGCGCCGCCTGATCGACGACACCATCGTCATCTTGGCCGGCGATCACGGCGAGGCTTTTGGCCAGCACCCGCACAACTACACCCACTCGCGCATGAGCTTTAACGAAAACGTGCGCACCCCGGCGCTGCTCCTAAACCCTGGGCTGTTTCCGCCGCGCGTCGTTACCCAGCCGACCAGTCACGTCGATGTCGTGCCAACGCTGCTCGACGCACTGGGCCTGTCCTACGACGAGAGCCGGCTGCAGGGCGAGTCGCTGTTCCGCGAGCGCTTCCGGCGCAAATACATCTTTTTTTACGGCAACGAAGACACGCTCAGCTCGGTGAGTGCCGACGACATGAAGCTGCAGATTGGGCTGCGCGACGGCGCCTGCTGGGCCTTCAACCTGCGCAGCGATCCCGAAGAGCGGCACCGCCTGTCCTGCGCCAGCACCCCGGCGCTGCGCGAGCAACAGCAAGCGACGCTGCTTTACCGTCGCCACCAGAGCACGGCGCTGCGACGCTATAACCAGCTAGCCAAGCGCGGCCTGCCGCCGCTTTCCACCCCACGCTCGGCCCCGCCGCTGGCTCAAGTGGCTGGGCCCGTCGTCGCCATGGCGCAGCCCGCAGCGGTCCCGGTTGTCCCGGCTGCTAGCAGCGCGCCAGCCGCCGCACCGACGCCGACCGTTCAGCCCGCGGCGACGGTCCTTCCTGAAGCGGCAGCGACGAGATCAAAAGCGCCCGCCGAAAAGGTCTACGCCAAACGCAAAGGCGCCGCTGGGGTCACGGTCGAGCCGGGGCGTCGGCGGACGCGGCCAAAAGCGACGGCTCATCGCTGAGCCGCTGTGGCTCCCGACCGTGCCCCCTGCCGTCGCAGCTTGCCGTCGCAGAAGGTGCAGGAAAATGCTGGCGCTGACCAGGCCCACGCCAATACCAGCCACCGTGGTCGGGACGGCGATGCGGGCGGTGTCGGTCCACGATCCTGTCTGGCCGTAGCCGATGCCCACGCCTAGCGCTCCGCCGAGCACACCGCCAAACAGCCCGCCCAGATCGAGCAGCGCCACCTGCGCCCGCCCCAGATCGCGCAGCGCTGGAATCCGTGAGGTGGCCAGGCCAACGCCGACCCCAGCCATCGTCGTGCCCAGCAGGATCCAGCCGCCGTCTCCGCTGCGCCCCGTCGAGGGATGGCCGTAGAACGCGGTCTCGGGCCTCTCGCTGATGACGTAGGCCCAGCCCAGCGCGCCAGCCACTGCGCTCCACAGCACGGTGGTGTTGAACATGGCGATGGCGCCCGATGACGGCTGCACGAAGCGATAGGCCGCCGCCCCCAGCGTGCCGCCGACCACGCCGAACCCGACAGCCAGGACGTGTGGCAGCGGGCCCTGCGGCTGCGCGCCGAGCCCCAGACCAAAGCCGACAATCGTCCCCCAGCCGGCCGAGCCGATAAGAAGCTGCGCCTCGCGCGCCGGCATCTGCCAGCCGGCAAGCCCCGCCACCGACGCCCCCAGCGCTGCCGGTAACGCCGCCGCTGCCAGCGGCTTGTAGAACTCTTGTCGCGGCAGGGTCTCGATCTCTTCGCCAAGAAACAGCCGCAGCACCATCAGGCCCAGCCCCGCTCCGGCGATCATGCCGCCGAGCGCCATGTCGATAAGCCCGCTGCGCTCCAGCGAGACGCGGAAGTGCAGCGGCGCGACGCCGGGGGCCAGCTCCAGCGGTCGCAGCTGGGTCAGGAACAGCCGTCGCTCGACGCGCAGGCGATGATTGCCGAGCGGAATCGGGCCCGAAAACGGCGTGTCGCCCAGGAAGCGATCGTCCAGAAACAGGCGCGCCCGCGGCTCGGCACTGATCGCCACCTGGCGCGGCAGCGGTCGTAGCTGACGCGAGATAAACAGCGCCTGGCCGTAGTGCGCGTCGAAGTCGGCCTCTTCCGGCAGGTAGCCTTCGCGACTGAGGTGCAGGCGGTAGCTGCCAGCCGGCACGGTCAGGATGCCAGGCGTGGTGATGCTGCCGCGCTGCGGTCCCAGGCTGCCGTCGGGATGGCGGGGAAACACGGTCGCCGTCACCGGGTCGGGCACGGCACTCACCGAGACGCGAGCCGGCTGGCTGCGCAGGCGGGTGATGGTCCGCTCGGCCAGTACGCGCAGGCTCTGCTGCAGGCGCCCCGCGGCGCTGTCTTGGCTGGTCTGGCTGCTGGTGGCTGGCAGCTGGGCCAGGAAGCGCTCGAAGGTGGCGATGGCGGTCTCGTGCTCTAGGAGTCGTTCGTAGGTCAGCGCCAGGTTGTACAGAGTGTAAGGATGCGGAGCCAAATCATAGGACTCTGCGTAGCGCTGTCGCGCCGTCTCGAACTCGCCGCTCTGAAACGCCGACAGACCCTGCTCGAAGAGCTGCGCGGCCTGCTTGCGGCGCGCGGTCTCGTCGGGGCTCGTCGCTGTCGTAGGCGCGGGGACCGTGTCGGCGACCTGCGGCCGGGCGGGGCTCGTCGCTGGGGACCCCAGGGCCAGGATGAACGGCAGAGCCCAGGCCAGACCTCGGGCCAGCCCTGCCGACACATCGACGGCAGACCGCCGCCCTACCTGCGCGACCCACCGCCCCCGTCCGGCAAACGGCGCCCGGACCGTCGAGGCGGTCGGGACAGTCAGAGGCTGTGGCAGGCGAACGCGCAAGGGAGGCGCAGCCTACCACGCCGCCATTTAGGCCACCAAGGCAGCCCCAAGTCGTGCCCAACGCCGCCCTTTTCCCTCGCAGCGATCGTCGGAAAAGTGATATTCTGACATCGGTGTCGAATAGCGTACCCCGCGAGCGTGTAGGCCCCTACCGCCTTGTCAAGCAGCTGGGCAAGGGCGGCATGGGAGCGGTGTACGAAGCGATCCAAGAGCCGATCGAGCGTCGCGTCGCCATCAAGATCTTGCACGGTCGCTACGCGCAAGAGCCAGAGATCGCACAGCGATTTCTCAACGAGGCGCGAGCCGTCAACATCGTCGAGCATCCCGGCATCGTGCAGATCTCGGACTACGGTCAGCTGCCGAGCGGCGTCGCCTACCTGGTCATGGAGCACCTCAAGGGCGACACGCTGACCCAGCGGCTGAAGAAGGCCGGTGGCAAGCTGCCGCAGCCGGAAGCGCTGCGCATCGCCCGACAGATCGCCTCGGCGCTGGCGGCGGCCCACGCCAAGAACATCTTCCATCGCGACCTCAAGCCCGACAACGTCATGCTGGTCGTCGATCCCGACCCGGAAGCAATGGGTCGATTGCGCGTCAAGCTGCTCGACTTCGGCATCGCCAAGCTGGCCGCCGAGATGGACAACGCCGGCACCAACACCGCCGCCGACGTGGTCATGGGCACGCCCAAGTACATGTCGCCCGAGCAGTGCCGTGGGGCCGCAGCCGTCGACGACAAGTCCGACGTCTACGCCCTGGGCATCATGACCTACGAGATGCTGGCCGGCCGGCCGCCGTTTCTCGGCGCGACGGGCGAGATCCTGGCCAAACAGATTTACGAGGATCCGCCGCCGCTCGCTGAGCTGGCGCCGTGGGTGACGCAGGACGCGGTCAACTTCGTGCATCGCCTCATCGCCAAGGACAAGGGCGATCGCCCGACGATGCGCGACGTCACCAGCCAGCTTGAGCGCATGACGGCGATGTTCCCCACCATGGCCCATCCGGTGGTCATGCCCCCGCCCGGCCTTTCGGGAGAGCTCTCGGGCTCGGCCGTCCCGGCGGCCGCCTCGACGCCGCTGCAGCCGCCGATCATCGCGCCGCAGGATCCCAACGAAAAGACGTCGACCGACGAAGAGAACATCACCAACCCCTCGCACAAGACGCCGGTCTCGCCCGGGGTGGCCGAGCGCGACTCGCACTCGGGTCTGCAGAAAAACTCGACGCTGGGCTTTTCGGTTGGGCAGAGCAGCCTCTCGCTGCGCCGCAGCAATCGCGTAAAGCGGCTGCTGGTGGGCGGAGCGGCCCTGCTCATCGTCGCGGCCGCGGTGGGCACGGCGGTGATTTATCGCGATGGCCAGGTCACCCCGCCACCGCGCGGCGGCAAGTCGACGCCCACCACCCCGACCACCCCGACCAATAGCGGCACCCCGACCACCCCGCCCCCCACCGTCAAGAAGGTCTTCTGGTCGCTCACCAGCATCCCCGCCGGGGCCGAGATCACCCGCATCTCCGACGGCAAGATCCTGGGCAAGACGCCGCGCCACATCGAAGAAGATGCCGGCGACGAAGAGGTGCCGGTGCGCCTGAGCCTGGAGGGCTATCAAGATCACGTCGTCCACCTCAAGCGCAGCGTCAGCGACGCCGCCGAGGTCAAGCTCACCCCGCTTTCCCCCGAGCCGGGCAGCAAGCCCGCAGCGCCGGCCGGTCCGCGCTTTTTCCGTCGGTTCTTGCCGACCCGCAATCCCCCCCCCACGAAACAGGCCAATGAAAACAAACCGAAGCTCGTGGACTAGCTCTGCTCTGGTTCTGGCATCTTTTCTCTGCGCCGCGGTCCTGGGTCTCTCGACGGCGTCGGCCGGCCCTGGGGCCCCTGACGATGGCTGCCTGAGCGACCGCGAGTGCCGCGGCCACTACGACAAAGCGGTGGGGCTGTTCGAAGCCGGCCGCTTCGAGTCGGCACTGCCCGAGTTCCAGGCCGCCTACGAGCGTCGGCAGATGCCCTGGCTGCTGATCAACATCGGCCGCACGCTGCACCGCCTGGGCCGCCCGCGCGAAGCCCTGGATCACTACGAGCGCTTCAAGGCCGCCGAGTCGCGCCCCGATGCCGAGACCGTCGAGCGCCTTGAGAAGTACATCACCCAAGCCAAGGCCCTGGCCGACACCACCCCGCCCCCACCGACCACCGGGTCCAATCCGACGCCGAGCACCCCCGCCGCCCCGGTGAGCAGCAGCGAGACCCCGCTTTACAAGAAGTGGTGGTTCTGGACGGCGATCGGCGGTGGCGTCGTTGTGATTGCGGTCGTCGCCGGCGCTGCGGCGGCGGCTTCGCGGCCCAGTGGGAACGGCCTGCCCGATGGCGTCACCACCGTCAAAGTCACTTTCTAACCGGGGGACGATCGATGCCTACTGCCGCCTGCTCTGTGCTGACTGGCCGCTCCCTGCCCGCTCTGTCATGGCTTGGGCTGGGTGCCGCCCTGCTGACCGCTAGCTGTGGCTCGGGCTCGACGGAGACCGGCATCCTGATCAACCTCGCCAACCTGCCCAGCCGCACCAGCCGCATCGCCGTCAAGACCAACCTCGACGGCAAGGCCGGCACGATGGACACCGGCGAGTTCGCCGCCAGCGGCCTGACCCGCTTTGGCGTCACCGTCCCCGCAACCTCGACCGGCGCCCTGAACATCGACCTCACCATCTACGACGCCGACCACTGCATCCAGGGCAACACCACCGTCATGGCCTCGCTGCCCGCCGCCCGCGGTACCCAGGTCACCGCCTCGATCAGCGCCCAGTCGCCGCGCAAGTGCGAGCCGCTTCTGCCCTGCGCCGACCGCACCCTGTGCACCCAGACCAAGACCCAGAACAACCGCCTGTGGAGCGTCTGGGCCATCTCCAGCACCGACGCATGGGCGGTTGGCGACGCGTCCACCGTCCTGCACTGGGACGGCAAGACCTGGACCCCCAACAACACCGGCATCCCCGGCGGCATCAGCCTAAGCTCCGTCTGGGCTAGCGCTCCCGACGATGTCTGGGCCGTCGGCGGCACGACACTCAGCCTTGGCTACATCTTTCGCTTCGACGGCACGCGCTGGAACCAAAGCTACACCGGCTCCCGCTACTTGAACTGGATCCACGGCACCAGCCGAAACGACATCTTTGTCGTCGGTGCATCCGATGCTGGTGTCACCCTGCCTGGCGACTTCCGACGCTTCAACCCCAGCACCAACGGCTGGGACTTCATCAACAGCACCGTCAAACGAGACTTCTTCGCCGTCTGGGCCAACACCCCCACCGACGTCTGGGTCGGCGGCGGTGTCGGCACATTCCTGCGCTACAACGGCACCTCAGTCATCAGCATCCCCATCGGCGCCACCAACGACCTGCACGCAGTGACCGGCTACCTAACACAAAGCGGACAGACCATCGTCTACGGTGCCGGGCTCGGCGGCCTCGTCGTTCGCTACGACGGCACGCCGCACCTCTCGGGCATCCTCACGCTGCCGCTCAACGGCATCGCGGCCACTCCAGAGGCCGTCTACGTCAGCACGACCAACGGCACGATCTACAAGAGCGACGGCGTCACCGACATCTTCACGTCGTTCCGCTCTGGCACCGACACTCTAAATGGCATCAGCCTGGCCCCTAACGGCATCGGCTGGATCGTCGGGGACGTGGGATTCCAGGGCTACATCGACACGCGGCCCTAAGCGCAGAAGGTCGCGCGATGAGCAGGCACCCGATCGTCCAGCGCACCGTAAGCGGAGCCCTCCTTGCGAGTAGCCTGGCCAGCCTCGCGGGCTGCGGCGGTGGCAGCAGCGACATCGGCCTGCTCATCAACCTCAGCAACCTGCCCAGTCGCACCAGCCGTATCAGCGTCAAGGGCACCCTCGACGGCAAGCCCGCCATTTCCGACATGCAAGAGCTTGCCGCGTCGGGTCTTTCGCGCTTCGGCATCAGCGTTCCGGCGAACGCCACCGGCAGCCTCAGCGTCGATGTCTCGGTCTACGACGCCGATCACTGCATCCAGGGCAACACGAGCGTCATGACCGCGCTGCCCGTCGCCCGCGGGACTGCGCTAACCGCCTCGATCAGCGCCCAGTCGCCGCGAAAGTGCGAGCCGCTCCTGCCCTGCGCCGACCGCACCCTGTGCACCCAGACCAAGACCCAGGCGAATCGTCTATGGAGCGTCTGGGCCATCTCCAGCACCGACGTCTGGGCCGTCGGCGATTCGTCCACCGTCCTGCACTGGGACGGCAAGACCTGGACCCCCAACAACACTGGCATCCCCGGCGGCCTCTCGCTGAGCGGAGTCTGGGCCAGTGCCGCGGATGACGTCTGGGCCGTCGGCGGCAACACCACCGTCACTGCCGGCTACATCTTTCACTTCGATGGCACCGGCTGGAACCAAAGTTACACCGGCTCGCGCTACTTGAACGGAATTCACGGAACCAGCCGGAACGACATCTTTGTCGTCGGAATTTCTAATGCTGGCGCCACCCTGCCCGGTGACTTCCGACGTTACAACCCCAGTACCAACAGCTGGGACTTCATCAGCAGCGGCGTCAACCAAGACTTCTTCGCCGTCTGGTCAAGCTCGCCCACCGATGTCTGGGTTGTCGGTGGAGTCGGCACCCTCCTCCGCTACAACGGCACCTCGGTGGTCAGCATCCCAATCGGCGCCACCTACAACCTGCAAGCCGTGACCGGCTACGTGACACAGAGTGGACAGACCGTCGTCTACGGTGCCGGGCTCGGCGGCCTCGTCGTTCGCTACGACGGCACGCCGCACATCTCCAGGATCGGCACGATGACGCTCAACGCCGTCTTGGCCACCCCCGAAGCGGTCTACGTCGCGACCTCGAACGGCGCCATCTACAAGAGCGATGGCGTCACCGACATCTTCACGTCGTTTCGCTCCGGCACGGACACTCTGTACGGCCTCAGCCTGGCCCAAAACGGCATCGGCTGGATCGTCGGGGACGCAGGCTTTCAGGGCTACATCGATACGCGGCCGTAACAGGTGTTTACATATTCCGGGCGGCGACTTTTTCGGACCCGCCGTCACCCCCGGCTTGACCCCTAGTGCACCGTCGGGAGAAGATAGGGCTAAGACCCTGGCGCAGCCGCCGGGGCGACCCCCTCCCCATGAGCAAGACACTGCAAGAAGGTCAGCGCATTGGTGCGTACCGGATCGTGCGGCTGTTGGGGCAGGGCGGCATGGGCGCGGTGTACGAGGCGCGGCAAGAGCCGCTGGATCGTCGCGTCGCACTGAAGACGCTTCACGACGAGGACGCGCGCAACGAAGACGCGGTGCAGCGCTTCTTCAATGAAGCCCGCGTGCTCAGCCGGCTAGAGCACCCCAGCATCGTGCAGGTGTCCGATTTCGGTCGCGCCGAAGACGGCACCGCCTACTTGGTCATGGAGTTTCTGCGCGGCAGCAGCCTGGCCCGTCGCCTGGAAGACCTGCAGACCCGCGGCGAGCGCCTAAGCGCCGTCACCGCGCTGCAGCTTGGCTGGCAGATCGCCGATGTGCTGGCCGTCGCGCACTCGCAGGGCATCGTCCATCGCGACATCAAGCCCGATAACCTGATGCTGGTCGCCGATCCCGTCGCGCCTGGCGGTGAGCGCGTGAAGATCCTCGACTTCGGAATCGCCAAGCTGACGCGGCCCGAAGATCGCGGCGGCGTGAAGACCGACACCCAGGCCGTCATGGGCACGCCGCTTTACATGTCGCCCGAGCAGTGCGCTGGCGCCGGTGGCGTCGACGCCAAGTCGGATGTCTATTCCCTGGGCTGCGTGCTGTACGAAGTGATGGCCGGCCGCACCCCGTTTGTCGCCGACGGCGCCGGTCGCTTGATCGGCATGCACCTGTACCAGCAGCCCGAGCCGCTGAGCAGCCGCGCCGCCAAGCTCCCCACCGGAGTGTCGGATCTGGTGCACCGCATGCTGATCAAGGACAAGGCGCAGCGTCCCAGCATGAACGACATCGCCGACGACATGGGGCGGATGCTGTCCAAGCTGTCGGGCGGCGGGCCGGTGGTGCGCTCACGCCTGCCGACCAGCACCGATCCCAACGCGACGCGCGCCATCGTCATGCCCGAAAACGCCTCGACGCTGGGCGGATCCCTGGGGCAGAGCAGTCGCCGCCTGCGACAGCGAGCCCTGCTAGCCGGAGCCGGCGGTGTCGTACTGCTCGCGCTGATCAGCGCGCTACTTTACCGACATTTTGGTCAACCGATTAGCACGGCAGCCAAGCCCAACCCGCCGCCGATCGTCGCGCCCCCGGTGCCGCCCGCTCCTGACCCCGTCGAGCCACCCCGCTCGCTATCGTCCGAGCCCAGCCCGGGCGTCGCAGCGACGCCTCGCAGCAAGCCTGGCCCAAGCAAGCCCATACCCAGCAAGCCGACCCCGAACAAGCCCGCCCCCAGCAAGGGCGCGCCGTCGCCGCCGAGCAAGCCCACGACCCCGTCGGACAAGCCCAAGAGGATCGGCTATGAGGACTGAGCCCCGCCCGGCTGGCCCCGCCATCCTGCTCGCCTGTCTGTGCCTAGCCGGCCCCGCCATCGCGCAGGCCGACACCGTGGTCCCCAACTGCTCGGCCGACCCTGCCTGCCTGAACCTCTATGAGCGGGCCAAGGCCGCCTCGGTCGCCGGCGATCTCGACGAGTCGCTGCGCCTGTACAAGCTGGCGCACGATGTCCGCCCTGATCCGCTGCTGCTATTCAGCATCGCCCGCATCCTGCACAAGCAGGGCAAGACCCGCGAGGCCGTGCCCTACTACACCCGCTTCCTCGCTGCGCCCACCGAAGACCCCGCCCCGCGCCGCAAAGCCGAAGAATACCTGGCCCAGATCCGCGGCCAGACCCCAACCAGCCCCGAGGCCAGCACCGACCCCATCCCCAAAGAAACGCCGACCGCAACGCCCGCACCCGCTGCTGAGTCGACGCCCGTCTACAAGAAGTGGTGGTTCTGGACACTGATCGGCGTCGGCGTGGCCGGCGGAGTCGCCGCCGGAGTGGCTGTCGCGGCCACTAGCTCCTCGTCGGGAAATGGGCTGCCGGATGGGGTGGCAACGATTAAGTGGACGTTTTAACGCCTGCGGAAAGCGAGTCTTCCGATGCTCACCGCGACGAGCCGCGCCCTAAGCCTAGCGACCCTGCTCTGCGCCTGCATCAGCGGGACGGGCTGCGGCGGCCCCGGCGAAGTGGGGATCCTCGTCAACCTGGGCATGGTGCCGGCCGCGACGCAGAAGATCACCGTGCGCGGGACCTTGGATGGCCAGCCGACCAGGACCAGCGACACCGACACGCTGCCCGCCGGCGCGACGCGCTTCGGCATCTCGCTGCCCAAAAATCTATCGGGCAACTTGAGCATTGAGCTAACGGCGATCGACACGGATACCTGTATCCAGGGCACGGCGCAGACCTCGCTGTCGCTGCCCACCGAGCGCGGCAAAGAGATCGTCGCCGACTTCGTGACGCTGACCCCGCGAAAGTGCGACACCCCGCCACTGCCGCCGACCTGCGCCAAGAACACGCTGTGCTCCTATGCCTTTTCGCCGACCAACAATGCGCTGTATGGCGTGTATGCCATCAGCCCGACCGACATCTGGGCCGTCGGCGAGAACGGCACCGTCCTGCACTGGGACGGCCAGGCGTGGCGCGGGGTCCCCGTCTCCGTCCCCATTGGCAGCTATCTAAATGATGTCTGGGCCAACGGTCCCAAAGACGTGTGGGTGGTGGGCGCCAGCACCACCGGCGCTGGCCCGCTGACCCTGCACTACGACGGAATAACCTGGACCTCCGTTCCCACCGGCGCAACCTACGGTCTCAACGGCATCCACGGCCTCTCCGCCAACCAGATCTACGCCGTCGGAAACAACGGCCCCATTTCGACCAACCCGGGAGAGTTCTGGCGCTGGAACGGCACACAGTGGTCGCGCATGTCGAACTCGGTAGGCGGTCTGCTACGGCGCGTCTTTGCCGTCTCCTCGACGGAGATCTGGGCGACCGGCCTCGATGCCACGCTGATCAAACACACCGGGACTTCTGCCAACCTCGTCAGCCTGAGCAGCATCGGCGCAACCGCGACGACTGAGTTTCGGCACATGTGGGGCACCGGCAGCAACAACCTGTTCCTGGTCGGCAGCAATGGATTCGCAGCTCACTACAACGGCACGGCATGGAGCCGCATGGCGCAGAACAGCACGGGCGCGACGCTATTTGCCGTACAGGGCACGACCGCGACGGGTACGGTCTATGCGCTCGGCAATAGCGGCTGGCTGTTCACCAGCGACCCGCCCTACAGCACATTCACCCCGGTCGTCAGCCCGCCAATCAATTCGACGAACCTGCGCGAGCTTGCGATTGCCCAGGATGGCAGCGCCTGGATTGTGGGGTTCAACGGCTTTATCGCGCAGCTAGGGACGCAGTAGTGCCAGGGCTTGGGAGATCGTCTCTTCGCTTACTTCATAGGAGAACTTCGATGCACATCCATCAGCGACACTTTTTGAGCGTGATTGGGGCAGCGGGGCTGGGGCTTGTGAGCTGTGGTGGGCCGGGCGAGACGGGGATCTTGGTGAACCTCGGCATGGTGCCGACAGCGACGCAGAAGATCACGCTGAAGACGACGCTGGATGGGCAGCAGCCAAGCAGCATCGACACTAGCGAGCTTGCGGCCGGGACAACGCGCTTTGGGCTGTCGGTGCCGGCGAACCTATCGGGCAGCCTCAGCATCGAGCTGACGGCGATCGACGTCGATACCTGCATCCAGGGCACGGCGCAGACCTCGCTGTCGCTGCCTACGGAGCGCGGCAAAGAGATCGTCGCCGACTTTATGACGCTGACCCCGCGCAAATGCGACAACCCCCCGACGCCGCCAAGCTGCGCCAAGAACACGCTCTGCCCCTATGCCTTTTCGCCCGTCAACAAGTCGCTGTTCGGCGTCTTCGCCATCGCGCCCAACGACATCTGGGCCGTCGGCTCGGTCGGCACCGTCGTGCACTGGGATGGCCAGGCCTGGCGCACGGTGATCAGCAGCGTGCTCGCCTCGCACGATCTGTACGACGTCTGGGCCAGCGGGCCCAAGGATGTCTGGGTCGTCGGAGGAGGCCGGCAGACACTCGTGGGCGGCATTGCCCTGCACTACGACGGCACGACGTGGACTTCCGTGCCGAACAATGCCGCGAATGACTTCAATGGCATCCACGGTCTGTCGGCCAATGAAATCTACATCGTGGGCGACAACTCCACGCTGGGTGGCCCAGGCGAGTTCTGGCGCTGGAACGGCACCTCGTTGGCGAAGATGTCCAACAGCGAAAACGGCCAGCTCTGGCGCGTCTTCGCGGTCTCCTCGACGGAGATCTGGGCCATGGGCTTTCAGAACACGCTGATCAAGCACAGCGGAACCTCGGCCAACTACGTCAGCCTGACCAGCATCGGCGCAACCGCGACGACGGAGTTTCGTCACATGTGGGGCACCGGCAGCAACAACCTGTTCCTGGTCGGCAGCAACGGCTTTGCCGCGCACTACACCGGCACGTGGAGCCGCATGACACAGGGCGCGACGACCTCGACCTTGTATGCCGTGCAGGGCACGACAGCGACGGGAACGGTGTACGCGCTGGGCAACAACGGCTGGCTGTTCACCAGCGATCCGCCCTACACCGCGTTCACTGCGGTCGCAAACCCGCCGACGAATTCGACCAGCCTGCGCGAGCTTTCGATTGCGCAGGATGGCAGCGCCTGGGTCGTGGGCCTCAACGGCTTTCTGGCGCAGCTAGGGACGAAGTAGGGCGACGCAGCGCTAGGCAGCGCGATCGACCGGCTGCAGGCGACCGCCGCGCGCGATACGGAAGCGGTGGCCGCGCCAGGTGATGTGGCGCGAGCGCAGCGAATACAGAAAGCCGAGCCACAGCAGGAGCTCGCCGGCGAACACGCTGGACAGCGCGCGCAGCGGACCGGCCGGCAGGCCCTGCAGGCGCAGGAGCGTGCGTGCCAGCAGCCAGCGCAGCGCCACCAAGATCGTCACAAAACCGCACAGCACCTGCGATGGCCACAGCAGACAGAACGGGAGCAGGGCCGGCAGCGCGCCGAGGAGCAGGGGATAGCTAGGCCACAAGAGCGGACGCTGCGCGCGCACCACGGCCTGCCAGCGGGCAGCGCGAGCGATGACTTCGCGACTGTGCCGCCCGCCGTCGTAGCAGCGAGCCGGCAGCGGGCTGAGCGCGATGCCGTAGCCGTGCTGACACAGGCGCCGCGCGATCTCGTTGTCTTCGCCCAGGCAGTCGATAAACGCCGCGAAGCCGCCGATCGCCGACAGGGCCTGGCGACGCAGCGCACACAGCGCCCCGGCCATCATCGGCGAAGCAACGCGGGGTGAAGGACGCGACGACGATGCCGGCTTCCGACCCAAGGCATACAAGCCGTAAAGCGCCAGGAAGCTCTGCGGCGAGGCACAGACCAGCGCCGCGCCGATGCGATCCCACAGCGTCTGCGGCGCGACTTCAATCGGGGCGGCAAAGGTCGCGCCTAGCCCCGGCCCCTCCGTCGCGGCCGGGCCAGCCGGAAGCAGGGGCCGGATCAGCGCCGGCAGATCGTCGTCGCCCAGCCGCACATCGCTATCAGCGCCAACTACGATCGTGGCGGCGGCGTCGGTGGTTAGGAGCGCCTCGGCCTGCGCAAGCTGAAACACCTTGCGGTTGCACAGAGGGGGCGGATACGTCGGCCGCACGTCGATCTGGACTGGGGCCTGAAGCGGTACAGACGGGGCGACGGTGCCCACCGCCGCGCCGGGCGGCGACGGACGCTCGGCTTGCAGGCTGCGCACCACCTCTTGCGCGACGGTGTAGGCCGGATCGTCGGGGCTGGGCACCAAGATCAGCACCCGACGGGGACCGGGATAGCGGGCGGTGACCGACGAGCGCAGATTTTCAAACAGGCCCGGCTCAGCGCCTTCGCAGGGCCGCAGGATGACCAGACTGGGCCAGTCGGTCGTCGCAGGGGGCGATGGGAATCCCGCCGCACTGCGCCGCGCTCGCTGCAGCCGCCACAGGCCGATAAGGAGGGTGGCGGTAAAGCCGACGTTCAGGCCGGCCCAGACCTCGCACAGCGTGTGGAGGAACAGCGCGACAGCGGCGGGCAAGGTCATGACTCAGGGCCGGCATCGCGAGGCGGCGGCGCGGCCTCCACCACTCGCGTCTTGAACGTCAGCAGGTGCTGCACCGCCGGCGAACGAAAGCGCTCAAGGTCCAGGTATTCACCGACGCCCAAGAAGCGCTCGGCTGATGACGCAGCACGATCCCCGGCCGGACCTAGCTCGGCGGCGTAGCGGGCGTAAAACGGGGCGTCCTCTAGCCGGCTGCCGCGGGCTCGCTCGGCGCGATAGTCTGCGACGGTAAAGCGGGGAGGGACGCGCAGCCAGAGGAAGTCAGCCAGGCCGCCCCGACCGCCGCCCCAGCCGCCGTGCTCATCGCGCGAAACCTGCGCTCCGCCGTCGGGAGCGGGGTGAGGCTGCGCGGGATAGCGCACCGATAAGCCCAGCACGCTGTCGTCCAGCCGCTGGGCTTGGTACAGCACCAGGGCGCCTGGCTTTTGCCCGGCGCTGACGCCGTGAGCCCAGAACCAGCGACGGAAGGTCCCGTGCAAGGGTCCGCTACCGCAGTTACGATCGCAGTAGGCGTGACCCGAAAAGCGGCGCGACAGCCCGGCTGCCTTCACCTCGACCTCGACGGTGGCGGCGGGGGCGATGGGCTGCCAGAAGTGGGCCTCGCCGGCTGCGTTTTCCCCCAGAGAAAACGGTGGCAGGCCGGTGCCGATGGCCATATCGGTCTGGATACGCAGCCGAGCCTGCACGCGCTCGCCAGGCTTGCTGAAGAAGCGCGTCGTGTGCTCGTCGATCTCGACGTCGAGCCCGCCGTCGCGATAGTGCAGCCGGGTGCCGCCAACCCGCACCTCGTGGGCATCGGCGAAGAAGGCCTGGGCGGGATATTCGTTCATCACCCACAGCCGCCCGTGCGACAGGTGGCGACCACCGTTGGGCCGCTCGTACAGCGCAAAGTGAACCGCCGGGTAGTCCAGGCCACAGACGGCATCGCCGCGTCGCAGACGGCCGGCGTAGTGGGGCGAAAACACCGATCCGGCGAACACGATGAGCGTCAGGCCGTAGCGCCCCTCGTCCAGATCGTGGGCCTCGATGTACCACCAGGCATAGCCGCCGCGGGCCGACGCACACGACCGCGCCAGGGCGTCAAATGGCCCTCCTTGTGGCCCACTTGGCGCAGGCGACCCGTCACGTAGTGGGGCGGCGGAGGACGCCGACAGCGGCACCGACGCGGGCCATGGACTGGGCTCGGCAACCAGGCGGGGAGGAGGGCTGGGATTGGGCGTCTCGACACTCATCGCTGGGGATCTCATTCCTGCCGGATTGAGATGTCAGCGCGGGACGATCGTCGTCGGCTCAAACGCACCCACCGCGATCTGCTCGGCCGGGCGAGGCTTGCCGTCGAGGTCGCGCTCCGGGGCGGTCAGCACCTGCTCACCAACGCTGACTTGCCGCGCTCCGCCCGCCGAAACCGCCTTCTGTTCCGCCTGGACGCCGAAGCGCAGCCGCAGGTCGCGGGACGCCGCGTTCAAGTACAGCGGCTCGACGGCGCTGACCAGCACGCCGGCCTTGGCCAGCGCCGCATCGTTCGAGGCCAGGTTGAAGCTAAGCGCGCCGCAGGAGGGATCGAGATAGTGCTCTTCCGGCGTGGTGATCAGCGGGCGATCGCTCGTAAACAGCGCGTTGAACAGCACCAGCCGATCGCTGACTGGCTTATCGCACCACAGCGTCGTGTAGTACTTGCCCAGACGAACCAGGCCGCTCTGCTGATGGAAGGTGGTGTTGACGACGGTCGATCGACGCGTACCGGCCGACGGTGCCCGCCAGCGGATGCCGCCGAAGCCATCGCGACTGTAATCGCCGTTGTCGACGAAGACGCTGTTTTCGACGTCGAAGTCGGCGGCGCTAACCTCTAGCCCGCGGGCGTTCGGCGACGCGCCAGCGAACACGCTCCCGGCTGGCGGCCGGCCCAGCCAGCTATCGCCGAGGTACAGGCGACAGCCGTTTTCGGCCAGGACCGCGGTGTCATTTTCCGCGAACAGCGAGCGCACAATGCGCAGCGAAGTGTCGGCCCCGCTGCAGCCCACACCGACTCGATTTTTGCGGACGTACAGGCCTTCGAGCACGACCGAGCCACCCGGCACGGCGATGCCGTCACCCCCAGCGACCCCGCCGATCTGCACCCCCGGCAAGCGACTGGCCTGCTGCGGCGGCGCGTCGGCGAGCGGACCGATGACGTGAAACACCGCCCCCCCCTTGGTCGGCAGCCCGGCCAGGCTCAGGCCCGAAAAGTCGGCCGCCAGCGCGCCCTTGCGCAACAGCAGGTAGCGACGGTTGGTGGTCAGGCGTTCAATCGCCTGCGCCGGGGTGCAGAACACTGGACCGCTGCGACTGCACAGGTTTTGGTCGACGACCAGCACCTGCTCGAAGGGCACGCACTGGCCCTTGAAGATGCCGAAGGCGGCGTTGCTGTTGTCCTTGGCGCAGACGCCCGAGTCGCACTCGCTATGCCCCTGACAGGGGCGGCAGACGCCCTGATCGCAGACCGGTGAGGCCGACAGCGCAGCCGAAAGAGCGCCGGATGCGCCGCGCGGAGCCAGGCCCGCCATCGTGCCGCTGCAGTCGGGTGACTGGCTGGTGACACCCCGGCTGGCGATGCAGGCGACGCACTGGCCAGCGATGCAGCGCGGGGTGGCTGGGCTGCGCTCGCGGCAGCGCTCATCGTCGCCGGGACGACAGGCGCGACAGGCCTCGCTTTCGTCGTCGCAGATCGGCTCGACATCGGGGCAGCGGGCGCTGACCGTGCAGCGGGGATGACAGCTAGCCGCAGTGGGGCTGTCCTGCATGCAACGCTCGTCGCTGCGGCAGCTTACGCCATCACAGCCGGGATCGGCCAGCGCGGCACATCCGGTCTGCCCCAGCAGCCCCAGCAAGGACAGCCCAAAGGTGACGACCCGGGGCGCGGCTCGCCGGGCCAGACCCTCCGGTGCCGAGCGAAGCCAGTTCCAGCGAGTTTCACGGAAGCACGCGCGCATCGAGCGCAACGTATCAGAACCGTAGCTCGCTTTGTACACCGGCAAAGGTCGGTCCCACGACGGGACGGACCGACCACAAATTCGTCGGTGAGGGCCCTAACAATCGCGCCTCGCGATCACGGGCTGCCGGCTTGTCGCTGTGGAAGCGCGGATGGTGCGAGGCGGCCCAGCCAAACCAGCTAGCCCCGACAATCAGCGCCGCCCCCCCGATGCCGACCAGCAGTCCGCCGGGGATGTCGGGCTTGAACAGCGCCTCGCAGTCGGGCTGTCGCGTACAGATCGGCTGGGTGTAGCCGACGATGAACAGCGCCCCACCCGCCAGCGCGCTAACCAGGCCCAGCGTACCGATCACCGCCCCCGGAACCAGCGACGGCGGCCGCAGCGCAAGATCGGTTGCCGTGCGCGGCACCGCGGTCACCCGCTGCGACAGCTGCAGACCGCGCCAGCTCTGCGCCGTCACGGTATGCCCGCCGGGCGTGGTGGGCAGCACCGCCTCGACGAACAGGCCACGTGGGTGCAGGCGGTCGGCCGACAGCAGCTGGCCATCGACGCTGACCGTGTAGCCGCGCGGAGCCTGCAGCCGGATCTCGGTCAGGCGCTGCAGCGCGATCCGTACCGGCTCCATCCCGACGCGCACTTCGATGGGAAACACCGTCGATTCGTAGGACGCGGTGCGGGCGAACGCCTCGACGCGGTGCGGACCTTCTGACAGCTCGATGACGCGGTCGCGGCCATCGACCTCTTCGCCATCGACCTTGACCCGCGTGCCCTCGGGCGTCCATTCGAACTTCACGGCCACCGGCTGGTTCTTCAGCTCGATCGACAGCTGCGCCCCGGCCTGCGTGACGATCACCGACGTGTCTTGCGCCAGATAGCCCGGCTTTTCGACGTGCACGCTGCAGGTGCCCAGGAACACGCGCAGCTCGCGCCCAGACTCGCGCTCGGCTTCGGTCAGGTCGCGCGTATTGCCGCGCGAATCGACCATTCGCACCTTGGCCCCGGCCGGCTTGACCTCTAGCCGCAGCGGGGCGGTCAGGCGCTGGGTGGTGATCACCTGATCCACCGCCTGCTCGATCGTCCGACGCAGGGCCCGCTCGTCGCGGGTTAGCTGCACTACGGTGTCCTGCGACAGGCCCTTGGCCGCCAGATCGAACACCGACACGCTGGCCGACAGCTCGCGCGGCTTGGGCGACTGCACGATGATGTCGATCAGCCGGGTCACCCCCAGCGCCTCGGCGATCGCCGTGCGACAGTCATCGCGCCGACAGCCGCGCAGCGACGGCTCTTTGGCGAACAGCTCCTCGACGCGCGCCTTGTCCAGCACCTGATAGCGATGGGCCGCGACCTGGAGCGCCGCTTCCCGCACCACATCGCAGAGCTTGCTCTGACCGCCCTCGCTCTCGCACTCCAGCCGCAGCGCGGCCGACGGCAGGATGGTCACAGGCGGCGGCGCAACCACCGGCTGAGGCGGCGTCTCAGCCGGCGGCGGCGGCTTCGGCTCGCCCTTGCCCCCCTTGGGACCCTTGCCGGCCTTACCTGGCTTGCCCGCTTTGGCCGCCTTGTCCTTCTTCGGCTTGGCGCCTTTTTTGGCCGCCCAGCTGACCGACGGTCCCAGCGCCATCGGCCCCAGTCCTTGCGGCATGGCCCACAGAGCGCACGCCAGCGACACCAAAAGCCGGCTCCAGCCTGTCCATGGGCTCGCGAGCCGCCGACTTACCTGCCGGCAACCGGGTGTCCACATGCTTGGGCCTGCTGGCTGGGAGCACTGCGGAAGTTCCCGCGCCATGCGACCAGCGGATGCTAAAAACACGGCAAAATCTTATCACTACTCGCCCCGCCAACGATCCTCGACCACTCGCCGGCCCTCACAATCGGCTGAAGCTGATCGAACGCATCGCCCGCCGCGAAAAAGGGGTCCTCCGCGACCGCGGACTTGCCGCCGTCATCAGCCGTACAAGCTCTGCAGCGGCGGGAGGGCTTTGGGGGGCACCGCGGGGGATCGGCGGGGGCCGAGCGGCGCGAAAAAATCGCTTGCCTGCGCTACGGGGGTTATCTAGGTTCGGCAGGTCCGCAGTTATGCGGACAGTAATCGGTGATTTTCCTTTGGAGGCAGGACAGACCATGGCGGCAGCAAAGTCTTTCGACGCGCAGGTGGCGGCCCGAACGCGGGCGGCGGATCAGATCCTACGAAGCAAGGATCTCTTAGCCGTGTACGAGGCCGGAGGGGGACTGAGGGCGGATCTGGAAGCGCTGCGCGAGCTAGGACTGCAGGCCGAGGCGCTATCGCAGGTCCGCAGCAGCAGCAAGGCCGAGGCCAGCGCCGCGACGCTAAGCACCCTGCAGAGCTTTTCCGCCCTGCAGCGCGAGTACATGGCGGTGATGGCGGTGCTGCGGGCCGTGCGACACGATCTGGCGCTGTCGGGAGCGACCCCGCTTTTGCTGGCCGCCGTCGACCGCATCCTGGTGGACGAGACGGCGGTGATCCTGCGGCCCGCCCCGGTGCCTCCGCCCGACCCCGCCGAGCCCGGCGAAGCCCCGGTCGCCAAGCGCCGCGCCAAGGCCTCGCAGTCGCAGGAGGCGATCCGCGCCGAGATCAGCCGCGACGCGGCCGCCCTGATCTTGCTCAAGGACGCCCATGCCGCCATGGCCAAGCGCAAGGTGCCCCTCAAGCGGCTGGAGGCCCTGCGCGCAGCCGCCCTGGCCCTGTCGCAGAGCCAGGCCGAGCGGACCAGCCTGCGCGGGCGCAGTGAAGCCAGCACCGCCAGCCTGCGCGACACCGTCGGCCGCCAGAGCCAGGTCTGGCGCGCCTGCTACGCCCTATTGGCCGCCGCCGCCACCCAAGACGACCGCATTCGCCTGCTGCTCACCGGCACCTCCCGCCGCAAGACCCCCCCCCCTCGCCGAGGGCCCCCCCCCCCCCCCCCCCCCCCCCCCCCCTGGCCCCCCCCCCCCCCCCCCCC
>CALFYE010000223.1 GCA_937952145.1 uncultured Myxococcales bacterium | reverse complement strand
CCCAGAGCGCTCTCCCCGTGAAGACGTAGGGATCTTTTTTCCAGCTAGTGCCATCGAAGTGCTGGATCACGCCAGTCGCTCCGACCAGCCAAATGTCTGCTGGGCCAGAGCCCCAGAGACCATAGAAGCCGGTCGTATCTGAGGCTGGCAGCGTCATATCCGTGGACCACTTGCTGCCGTTCCAGTGCAAGACGCTGTCGTTGGTCGCGGCCCAGATGTCGCTGTTCGAGAAGCCCCATAGCGCGTTGATGTTCGAACGCGTCCCGCTCTCCAGCGATGCCCAGGTCACGCCACTGCCGCGCACCATCGCGCCGTCGCGGCCGGCGGCATACACCGTCTGATCCGGCGCAACCCAGACTGTGTATAGGTCAGCACCCTGCGGACGCGGATGCTCCCAACAGAAACCAGCGGGCGTACAGACTCGCGGCGTGAAATCCACGGTAGCTCGCGTCGCACCATCGATCAGCACTTCGCAGTCCCTGCCACCACTACAGCGACCACCCCACAGATATGGGGTGCCAGGAATCCCCGGCAGGGCATTCAGCTTGACCTTTTGGCCGAACGGGAACCGATGGACGCATGACGCTGATGGGCCACAGTCGATACCCATAGGATCAGACTTCACCGCGCCCTGGCCGTTCGTCCGCACCGTCAGTGGGCAAGCCTTGGCGAGCGTATTGACGGCGATCTCCAGCTCGAAAGTCTTTCCTGCGGTGACCTGAATCTGCGCCTGACCAGAGCCAATCAGGCACTCCTTGCTCAAGGTTTCGACGCTGATCTGCGCCAGCCCGGTCACACCTGGCTCTTTGAACACGATGCCGACGAAGGTGGTGTTCTTCTGGAACGTGTATGGGCTGCGCGAGTCGGGCGTGCCATCGATGCCGAAAGTAAAGGTCACGGCATCGGTATCAGGAGACGTCCCCACGAGCCGCACGTTGACCTGTGTGGCCCCCGGTTGCGGCGACTCGCAGCTCTGCAGCAGCCACAGCCCCCCCAACATCAGCACTGCCATTCGTACAAACTGGCTCATCTTCAGCGACGCACCACGACCTAGCAGAGCGAAGCTGCTAGCTCGGTTGTGATTGAAAAACATAGGGTGTCCTCAGTTGATGATGTCTGTCGGCATCTCCAGCGGCATCATCGTGGACTGGGGGCGCAACCCGACGCTGAGCCCGATGGCAAGTCCAGTCGCCACGGCGACGCCGCCGATAATGCCCCAGAACCAAGCTCGCTTGTAAACCGGCTTTTCCGGTGGAGGTGGCTGTCGCGCCAGCATTTCTGTCATGCGCGCCTGATCCGCCGCCCGCTGCGCCTCCGCCTCGCGTCGCTGCTGCTCCTGCAGTTTGATCGTCGCCTTCGCGATGCTCGACATCACCTCATCGCGCTCGCTGCGGCTAAGCTTCGCTTTCAGTGCTTGTTGGTACAGGTCAAGCGCTGCCTTGGGGCGGTCGGCGAGGAAGTGGCAGCGGCCCATGCTGACGAGCAACAGCGGCTCGGGGTCGAGCTTGTAGGCAGCATCGAATTCTTCGATGGCCTTGTCGTAGTTCTTTTCGCCGTAGAAGCGCTGTGCGTCGGTAATGTGCTGGTCGTAAGCGGGGGAGGACTTCGCGAGAGCGGCAGCATTGCAGAGGCAGACGATCATCAGGGCGAGCACTATTCGCGCTGTCCACCGTCGAAGTCTGCGCCGCGCCTGCTGCATGGTCGTATCTTTACGAATGGTAGCAGATTCCATTCCATGCAGGGCCACGATGAGCGGTGCTATCTCGGAACGCGAAAGCGGTCGATGTTGAGGCCGAACTTGTCAGCCCAGCGTCGAAGCTGACGACGCGAATAGCCATGCGCTTGCTCGATGCGAAGCAGGTTGCCTGCGTACTGCTCCAGCAGGGCCGACAACTCGCTGCGGCTCGGAGCTGGGCGGTGTTCGGCGGGAGCTGCCGGCGCGGCCTCGCCGTTGGCGCCTGCGCTGGCCTGCGAACCGGGTCGTAGCATGCCTAGAAGCGCCGTGTCGGTAGCTCCTTCCTGTATGCGACCCACCACGTTCCGCAGTTCGCGGACGTTGAACGGCCACGCATACAGCACCATCGCCTCAGCGATTGGTGGCGACAGTTTCAGCGCGCCGCCCGCAAAGTGTCGCGCAATCAGCAGCACATCTTCTCGCCGTTGGCGCAGCGGTGGCAACGCCAGGACGATGGCTGAGAGCCGAGCAAACAAGTCTGCGCGAAAGCCGCCGCGCTGCACCGCGTCGCCCAGATCGCGATTGGTCGCGGCAACGATACGCACGTCGCAACGCACTGCCTTGGTCGAACCCAGCGGCAAGAATTCGTGCTGCTCGATCGCGCGCAGCAGCTTGGCTTGCAGTTCAATCGGCAGCTCGCCGACTTCGTCGAGAAATAGAGTCCCGCCTTCCGCTTCGACGAACACACCCGGGCTGCTGACCGCACCGGTGAATGCGCCGCGATGGACGCCGAAGAACAGACCTTCCGCTAGTGTTGTCGGCACTGCGGCGCAGTTGACCGTCACCAACTTGCCCACCCGTCCGCTCAGGCGATGGAGTGCATTTGCCGCCACCTCTTTGCCAGTGCCTGTCTCACCGAGTAGCAGCACCGGTCGATCCGACTGCGCAGCTTGCATGATGGACTGCCGCAGCTCACTCGCCACCGCCGATACCCCGACCAACGACGCGATCGCGGCGTCCGCATGCGTCGCCACCTCGTGTCGCACGAGCAACAGCGACCGCCCCACGCCAATCAAGTCACCATCCGACAGCCGCATAGACCCCTTGGCCACCAGCGTCTGCCCGTTGAACTGCGTGCCATTCTTGCTGCCCGAGTCATGCAGCACCACACCATCGGCTGCCGATTCCAAGCGCGCGTGCTCTCGCGAAACCCGCTCGTCCTCAAGGACCAGCCACGGCCCCTCTGCCCGCGGCGGCGCATGCCGGC
>CALFYE010000222.1 GCA_937952145.1 uncultured Myxococcales bacterium | reverse complement strand
GCCCAGCTCGCGGCGAACCTCGTCGGGCTCAGAACGG
Organism: uncultured Myxococcales bacterium; assembly: GCA_937952145.1. GTDB lineage: Bacteria > Myxococcota_A > Polyangia > Palsa-1104 > JAEUJZ01 > JAEUJZ01. The sequence continues at coordinate 57,964 of CALFYE010000222.1, read as the reverse complement.
CTGTAGATGGCCACGCCGGAGTAACCGCGCTTGTGCGTCGCATCGCGTAGGACGCGGTGATAGCCGCGCGGATGGAAGGTCTTTCCGGTCAGCTGATCTTCCTGGGCCTTGGTCTCTTGCAGGCACAGGACGTCGGCGTTCTGTTTCGCAAACCAGCGGAAAAATCCCTTGTCGGCAGCCGAGCGAATGCCGTTGGCGTTGAAACTGATGATGCGCATAGCGAGCCGCACCATAGCAAAGGAGGGAGCGCGGTCGGAAGCTGAGATCGCGACGGTCAGCGACGAGAAACTGTCGGGCTCGCTTACTTCGAAGCCGGCGCTTTGTCGCCGTCCGCGTCGTCGTCCGACTCGGGCGGGGTCTCGGCAACCGGCTTGAAGGTGACGCCTGGCGTCTGCACGGCAATCAGCTTGAGCTGATCCAGCGACCAGGTCACCGTCGTCTTGCGCCGCCGCCCGCTGCGCGAGCTCTTCGAGGTGTAGCTGTAGGCGTACTCGACGTCCCCCTCGCACTGCTTGGGCGTGTTCTGACCCAGCCAAGGCTTGCCGATGAGATGCGCCACGCCGGTGTTCTTCTCACCGCGCTTGGTGATCTTGACCTCGGTGCTAGAGAAACCCTTGATTGGCACGCCGCACATCGCGGAGGTGGTGTTGGGCGCAGTGCGCAGTGCGCTCTGCATCGACTTCTCAACAATGTCCTCCGGCACTTTGCGCTCACAGCCTCCGGTGGCCAGCGCAAGTCCCAGCAGCGACAGCAGATATACGTTTCCCCGATCGCTCATCGTAGTCCCCCAGGCTCCACACTTTATCGCGCTTGCCGGCCCCGGAGCCATCGCAAACTCGCAGCGTCGAACCTGCGTCGCACAGCAGCGCGGCGGACCAGCGGGGCCTTACACGAAGTCGAGGACCATATGCTCGTAGTGGCGATAGACCCGCCAGCCGATGAGCATCATGAGCAGCGTCGGCACAACGATTCCCGCCCAGCCGAGCAGGCTCGGCGTTTCGCCGTGCATGATGGCGCGCCGCAGCCCCGTGAGGATGCCGGCGATGGGATTGCACTGCAGGTAGGTACGGAAAGGAAACGGGATGACGTTGATCGGGTAGAAGACCGGTGTCAGCCAGTACAGCAAAAGCAGCGACGTACTGACGATATACGCGACGTCGCGATAGATGACGTTGAGCACCGAGACGGCCAGCGCCGCCCCGCTGAGCAGCAAAACCAAGCACAGCAAGAACACCGGCACCAGCAAGAGCGCCGGCGTCAGCTTGAAGGCTCCCGGGAAGATCGGGATGAACAGCAGGATGACCAAGGATTCGAGGCAGAAGTGCAAGCCGTAGCTCAGGATCGTCGCCACCGGCATGAGCTGGCGGGCGAAGATGGTCCGCTTGATCAGATCGGCGTTGGTGACAAACACCGTCGTGACTGCTGAGAGGCTGCCAGTCACCCACTGCCAGACGATGAGCCCGATCAGAAGAAAGATGGCGAAGAAGGGTTCGCTGGAGCGAAACAGGTGGGTGAAGACGACGCTGATCAGCCCCATCGTGACGAGCGGGTTGAGCAGCGACCACAGCATGCCCAGCGCTTGCGACCGATAGCGCGCCCGAAAGTCCGTCCGCGTAAGCAGCCACAGGACCTCCAGCGGATGCTGCGAACGAGACCGTGGCCGCTCAAGGTGTGTCTCCTCTGCAACGAGTAGGCTCGCATCGTTCGAGAGCGCGGCCTGACCTCCGACTTGAAGCGGGTCGAGAAGCAGGGCCAGCGGGCCGGAAAATGTCCGCTGCGCTGTGCGGTGCGTCCACTCGGCCGGCAGGGCGCGATGGCGACGGGCGGAAACAGGAGACGGAGGCGCATGCGCAGCCGAAAGGCCGCTCGCTGAGCCAACCGGGGGTTCATGACCTGCGGACTGCGTCGATGGGAGCGATTGAGCGGGTTCAGCCACGGAGCGACCTCGAAGTCCAGATACGGCGGCGACTATAGCCCACCTCTCCCGGCTGCAAGCCCGCATTCACCGCCCGGCCCACTCGCCACCTGCTATGGCGCTGCCTGCCTGCCCGTTCCGCAGTCGGCAGACGATGAGAGCCTATATTGACAATGGGGTTGTGCAGTGGCTAGCGTAACCGCTAGTCGTCCTTAGCTTATTTCTTGAGGTTCCCATGAAGGTCAGCATCGCAGTTCCGGCCTATAACGAAGAGCGGAACGTTGCTCAACTGATCGATTCCCTGCGCACGCAGCGCACGCAGCACGCCGAGATCGTCGAGATCGTCGTGATCGCGAGTGGCTGTACCGATCGCACGGCCGACCTCGTGCGTGAGCGTCAGAGCCGCCCAGGAATCCCCATCGTCTTGCTCGAAGAGGCAGAGCGCCGCGGCAAGGTGGCGGCGATCAACACCTACCTCTCCGAGCGCCATCCCGACGTCGATGCAGTTTGCCTATGCAGCGCCGATCTCTTGGTCACCCGCGACGTCATCGAAAAGCTGGTCTGCTGCCTGCGCGACAACCCCGATGTCGGCATGTGCGGTGGCCGGCCGATGCCCACCAACGGCATGGGCACCTTCACCGGGGAAGCGACCCGCTTCCTGTGGCAGATGCACCACCGCGTCGCCCTAGAGTCGCCGAAGCTGGGCGAGCTCATCATGATCCGCGCCAACCTCGCTGGTCACTTGCCGCAGCACTGCGCCGTGGATGAGGCCAGCCTGGAGCAAATGGTCTGTCGCGATGGCTATCGCTTGGCTTATGTCGGCGATGCCGTCGTACATAACCACGGCCCCGAGACCTTCCGCGAGTTCCTGCGCCAGCGCCGCCGCATCGCGGCCGGCCACTTCTGGCTGCGCGAGATCAGCGGCTATTCCGTCTCGACCATGAACGCGCTGCGCGTCGTGCGTTTGACGCTGTCAGAGTTCGGAAGGTCGGCACCGCGGGCGTCGCTGTACATCATCGGCACCATCCTGACTGAGGTGCTGTCGCGGGCGCTCGGCTACCTTGACTTCCGCACCAACCGCAACAAGCACACCATCTGGCGAGTCAGCGAGAGCACCAAGCAGGTCATGACCGAAGACGTGCGGCCGCTCTATAGCCATGTCAGTGAGCAGGTGGTCGACGCTGCGGAGGCCTCGGCAACCCGGGCCGCCCTAGGGGCCATCAGCGCCAGCGCAAGCTCCGCCGCGGCTTCGCATCCGTCCTAGGCCAGCCAGCCTTCGCGATGTCCAGCGCTCCCTCGCGCCTGGGCCCCACGGTGGTCCTGGCCGCCCTTGGCGCATGTCTCCTTTCGGGGCTCGGTCAGCTCTATCGCATTGACCAGCACCGCTGCCCCGACTGGCCACCGCTGCACGCCAACCTGGCAGCCGCTTCGGGCTATGCCGTGGCGGTTGCGTTGCTCAGCATGGCCTGGTTGCGCTGGCTGCGGCAAAGCCAGTTCCCAAACGGACCAAGTACCCGATCCGTCCTTGCCTGCGCGGCTTTCCTCTATCTTCTCGCCGGGCTGGGGCCGCCGTCTCTGTCGGACGATCCACTGTTCTATGCCGCGATCGGCCGTGCCCTGGCCAACGGGCACAGTCCATCTCAGCCGCTCTGCCAGTCTCTGCCCCCCGACGATGCGCTCCTGCGCCTCTTGGTTCCCCACTGGCGCTGCGGCAACAGCGCATACCTAGCTGGCTTTCACGCGGTCGCCTCTCTCGTCGCTGCGGGCGCGAAAAACAACTTGCTTTGGCACCTGCGTGGCCATCAGATCATCTCCGGACTGTCGATGCTCGGAGCCGCTGGGCTGACGGCGCTGGCCCTGCGCGGATCTTCGCTGCGGCCTGCCTATGGCGCCGTGCTAGTCGCCTTAAATCCTCTCTCCATCGTCGAAGCGGCCGGCAATGCCCACAACGATGCGCTGCTAGCCCTGGCGACTGGTGGCCTGGTGCTTGCGCATAGCCGTCGCCACCTGGGAGGAACGCTGCTCAGCGGAGGGCTGGCGCTGAGCATCAAGGCCTCAGCTGTACTCGTGGCGCTATTTCTGCCCGCCGCATCGGCGCTGCGTGGGCTGCGACGCCGCATTAGCCCGCCCTCTAGCCACCTGCAGACGCTCGGGCTTGCTGTAGCGGCCATCTTGGGCCTGACTCTCGCTGGAGCCCTGCTTCTGCATCTTTGGCCAGTCGCGCTGTTTGGCCCTCGCCACCTGCCGTGGGAGCACTGTACGCGCTCGCTGGAGTGCCTGCCGCGGTCGATCCTCCGCGCTGTCTTGCATAAACCCGAGGCCGCCCGTTATGTCGCGGTGGGCTTCCGTCTGCTCGCCGCCGCCTGGCTGGTCTATGCGGCGTATCGGGCGGGCGAGTCCCCGTCGCAGCGTCTCGCCTGGATGGGAGCTGGCCTGCTCATTTACTACCTGTACATACACCCCTGGTCGCAGTCGTGGTATCTGCTGTCCCTGCTGCCGCTTTCGCCTTGGCTGCATGGGCGCTATTTCCGAGCCCTGCGCAGCCTTTCGATCTCGGCAACGGCCTACTATGCCTTGGTGTTCATCGGAAACTGTCTGCAAGACGAGCTGGCGATCGCGGTCACCGATCTTATCGAAGGACTTATCGTTATGGTGCCGCCCACCATCAGCTTGCTGCGGACCGCCACGCCACGACCGATGGTGCCTGCCTCCCTCGGGGCTTCGGGTCCGATTCTGCTCGGCGCGACTGCCCCCTTCCCTCCACGCTGAGGATGCCCGTGTCCCACCCCGTGAGCGCTCCGCTTATCATTCGCTTTCAAGACGTCGGCAAGTCATTCCGCCGCTTCGAGCATCAGCCCTTTCTGCTGCGCAATCTGCTGCGCCGAGTCGCTGGCCGCGCCATCCCACCGCGTGAGTTCTGGCCGCTGCGCCATGTCAGCTTTGCCATCGCTGGCGGCGAAACGGTCGGCGTCGTCGGCCACAACGGCTCAGGCAAGAGCACTCTCCTGCGGCTCGTCGCTGGTGCCTGCTATCCCACCGAAGGCGTGGTCTCGGTGCGTGGCCGCATCGCCCCGCTCCTGGCGCTCGGCGCCGGCTTCCATCCCGACATGACTGGCCTTGAGTGCGTCGAGGTCAACGGCACGGCGCTTGGCCTTAGTCGTAGTGAGATCCGCGCCCGCATCGACGACATCCTGGCCTTCGCCGAGATCTCAGACTTCGTCGATATGCCCGTGCGCTATTACTCATCCGGCATGCTGGCCCGCCTGGGGTTTTCCGTCGCGATCCACACCGATCCCGACCTGCTCCTCGTCGATGAGGTGTTGGCCGTCGGCGACTACGCCTTTCAGCAGAAGTGCATCGCCAAGATCCAGGAGATCCAGCGCACTGGCACGTCGATCTTGTTCGTGTCGCATGACGCCCAGATCGTGCGAAGCTTGTGCGATCGGGTGCTCTGGCTCTGTGAAGGTCAGCTTCGCTTGGACGGCTCACCGACGACGGTGATCGACGAATACGTCCGCTGGGCGGGACAAGCCGCCTAGCTGAAACCACCGACCATCGCCCCGGCCACGCGTCATTCCCATCCCCACGTTCAAGAGGAGATCCGATGGATTTCTCGTTGCCCCGCGAAACCCAGGCGCTGCTGGCCCGTTTTTCTGACTTCCTGCAGCGCGAGGTTTATCCTCTTGAGCTTGCCTTTCTGAATCAGCCCTTCTTCAGCATCGAGCCGGAGCTTGCCAAGGTCCGCGCCCACGTCAAGGAGGCAGGTCTGTGGGCGCCGCAGATCCCCAAGGCCTGGGGCGGTATGGGGCTTTCGCTGTGTGACTTTGCGCTGGTCAGCGAGGTGCTGGGTCAAAGTCCGCTGGGGCACTACCTGTTTGGTTGCCAGGCTCCCGACGCCGGCAACATGGAAGTCCTGATCCGCCACGGCAGCGACGAGCAAAAAGAGCGTTTCCTGCGGCCGCTCGCCCGCGGCGAGATGCGTAGCTGCTTCGCCATGACCGAGCCCGATACGCCCGGCAGCAACCCCACACGACTCGCGGCCCGTGCTGTACGCGACGGGGACGACTACGTGATCGATGCGCACAAGTGGTTCACCTCGAGCGCCGACGGAGCTGCCTTCGCCGTCGTCATGGCCGTCACCGATCCGAAGGCGCCACCCCATGGACGCGCCTCGATGTTCATCGTGCCCACCGATCACCCGGGCTATCGACGGATTCGCAACATCCCGCTCTTCGGCCATGCCGGCGAGGGCTATCCCAGCCACTCGGAAGTGCGCTTCACCGCCTGCCGCGTACCCGCCACCAACCGCCTAGGTCCCGAGGGCGCCGGCTTCGCCATCGCGCAAGAGCGACTGGGCCCGGGACGCATCCATCACTGCATGCGCTGGATCGGCATCTGCGAGCGCTCATTCCAGCTGATGTGCCAGCGCGCCACCGAACGCAAGATCGGCAACACCGACGACACCGAGACCCTGGCAAACAAGCAGATCATCCAGGCATGGATCGCCGAAGCCCGCGCCGAGATCGAAGCCGCTCGGTTGTTGGTGATGCGGACCGCTTGGCGCATCGATCAGGCCGAGCACCACGGCCGCGACGGCTTCTACGACGCCCAGATCGATGTCTCGCTGATCAAATTTCACGTCGCTGGCGTCATGCTGCGGGTTGTCGATCGCGCAGTCCAAGTCCACGGTGCCCTGGGTTTGACCAGCGATACCGTTCTTTCGCACTTCTACAGCCACGAACGCGGGGCCCGCATCTACGACGGCCCCGACGAGGTTCATAAGGTGGCCGCGGCTCGCCGCCTGATGAAACCGCGCGCCAGCCATTAGAGGCGGTCCCGTCTGGAAAATCGGTTGACAGCCACGGGCGCTTGCGTACACTGCCGATCCACAGCAACACGTTCCCCGATTCGCTAGTCGTTACGCCGGTTTGACCGGCATCCCCAGAGACCTCAAACATTCGCCGCCTGCGCTCCCCGCGCAGCCACATGTGAATGGCTGAGTCGCTGGACCCGATACAGGAGCAAGAGAAGTCATGTACGCAGTCATCGAGGCCGGTGGAAAACAGTATCGCGTCGCAAAAGGCGAGAGCGTGCTCGTAGAGAAGATCGCGGCCGAAGCCGGTGCGAAGGTCACGTTCCCCGTGCTGCTCGTCGGTAATGGTGAGCAGGTCAAGGTTGGCAAGCCGCGTGTGGCGGGCGCTGAAGTGTCGGGCGTCGTCAAGGGCCACGAGCTGGGCGACAAGCTCACCGTGTTCAAGTTCCGCCGTCGCAAGGGCTACCGCCGTCGCAACGGCCACCGTCAGCAGTACACCTCGGTGCTGATCGAAGACATCAAGGGCTAGTGCCCGTAGCTTTTTGAGTTCTGGAGACAAGCAATGGCTCATAAAAAAGGACAAGGCTCTAGCCGGAACGGTCGCGACTCCGCGCCGAAGATGCGGGGCGTCAAGCGGTTCGACGGCGAGCTGGTCAGCGCCGGCAACATCCTGGTTCGCCAGTGCGGCACCGTGATCTTCCCGGGCCGCAATGTTGGACTCGGCCGGGACTACACGATCTTCGCGCTCATCGACGGCACCGTGAAGTTCTCGCGCTGCAAGGGCGATCGCCGCAAGGTCTCGATCGTTCCCGCCGCGACGACGGCAGCCGCCAGCTAACCCCCCTCGCCTCTCCCCCTCTCTCCCCGAATTCTCAGCGCTGTTCTGAACTAGCTCGAATCCGCGAGCTCGTTTCTTCGCGTTTGTAGCGATAGCGCAAGCTGATATAGCCGTCGACGCGCCAGCCCGGTGGTCACTGCCAGCGCAGTCGAGATGTCCTTGGGTCCCTGGCCTTGCTGCAGGCGCTCGCGGATGCTGGCCTCGATGCTCGCCAGCGTCTGCACCGCCGTGACCACGCTCTCTCCCGCAAGCGCGGGCTCCTGTATCCCCTCGGATGCTGCGCCGCCCACGAGCAGCGTGACCTCGCCCCGCACACCTCCGTCGCGGTACCGCTCAACAAGCTCGGCCAGCGAGCCTTGAACATACTCTTCGTAGAGCTTGGTCAGCTCACGGGCCAAGCACGCCCGGCGCTCGTCGCCCAGCACGGTAGACAGCGTCCGCAGCGTCGATGCCACGCGCTCTGGGGACTCATAGATGATCAGCGTCCCGACCTCGCCGCGCAGGCGCGACAGCAGGGACAGCTGATGGCTCTCGTTACGCGGCAGGAAGCCCAAGAACACAAAGCGCTCACTCGGCAGACCGGAGCCACTTAGCGCGGTGAGCGCAGCACACGGCCCCGGCACAACCTCGACGCGCACTCCAGCAGCCCGCGCGGCGGCGATCAAGCGCTGTCCAGGATCGGCGATGCCCGGCAGTCCAGCCTCGGAGATGATAGCGACGTCCTTGCCATCGCTGAGCGCCGCGAGCAGCTCCTGCGTGCGAGCCGCCTCGTTACCCACGAAGAAGCTGACTAGCTTGGCCGGCCCAGCGCTTGCCCGGATTCGGTGATGGGTAAGAAGATGCCCGGCTGCCCGCGTGTCTTCAGCAGCGATGATCGGCACCTCACCCAAGACCCGCAGGGCACGCAGGGTGATGTCTTCCATGTTGCCGATCGGGGTCGCTACGACGAACAAGCGACCAGCGGGACGCGGTCCCCCGGGGCTCTTCCCAGCCTGCGTAAACATGGCAGGCCTCATACCACAGGCCGCGGCATGCCCGACGCGAATCGCTGGACGCCCTACAGGCTCGGTGCCAGTAGCTCGTCCTTGCCCGGCTTGCCCCGGGGAGGTGGCGGCGAGGGAGTCGTCGTCGGACTGCTTGGGGTCGCGGTCGAGCCCGCGTTCGCCGGGCGGGCTTTGCGTGGCGCAGGCAACAGACTCTCACTGCGCACAATGTCCCGCGTTCGATCGATCGACACCGTCCGCTCTTGGTAGCCTGGCCGACGCAGGATGACCCGCTGCGGTCGCTCGCTGCGCGGCAGCTTCAGCGTCACCGGCGTGGTGCCGAGCAGCTTCTCAGTATCGGCATCGATGATCTGGACCCCGCTGGGCTCACTGCTGATCTCGCACTGTACGGTGGCCACTTTTTCCGGCGTTGGCGGAGCCTGGACAGAGGACGGTGGAGGCAGCGACGTTCGTACGGGCGTTGTCACCTGTGCAGGCCGCAGCAGCATGCGAACAAGAAGCCCAGCCCCCACCAAGGCTAGCGCGGTGATCAGAGCCAGGATTGGCGTGACCCACTGCGCCTGCCCGCGACCTGGCGAGGCTGCCGAGCCGCCAGCCGGCTTGAGCTCACTGTTTTGCAGACCGACAAGCGCCGCGAGCACCTCGGCCATGGCAGGTCGCGCCTCTGGCTGTTTTTGCAGCAGGCGATGCACCAGGGCAGCCACCGCTTCAGGGACATCGGGGGCAAGCTGTCTCAAGGGTGGAGGGGTCGCCTTGGCCTGCATGACGATGACTTCCGCCGGCATCTCAGCGACGAAAGGTGGTCGTCCAGTGAGCAGCTCATAGAGGATGATGCCCAGCGCATAGACGTCTGCGCGCTCACCCACCTGCCCCAGCTCGTAGCACTGCTCAGGAGCCATGTAGGCGGGCGAGCCCATGGTCGTCCCGGCCCGCGTCATCGCAGCCCCACCAACGGACTGCTCAGGCCGAAGCTTGGCGATCCCGAAGTCGAGAATCTTTACGCGCAGGCCACTGGCATTCACCGGATCGGGCACCAGGAAGATGTTCTCGGGCTTGAGGTCACGATGCACGATGCCTTTTTCGTGCGCCGCCGACATCGCGTGCGCGACCTGCCGGCACCACTCCAAGGTCTCGATCAGCGTCGGTCGCGGTGGCTTCTGCAGGCGCGAAGCCAGGGACTGCCCCGACAGAAACTCCATGATGATGTAGGGAGTCTCGTCGGCAAGGCGACCGAACTCGAAGATCTCGACGATGTTGGGATGACCGACGAGGTTGGCGGCACGCGCCTCGTTGAGGAAGCGGGCGGCAAACTCGGGATCGCGCGCGAAGTTGCGACGCAGCAGCTTGACCGCGGCCCGACGGCCGATCTCGGGATGCAGCGCCTCGAACACCGCGCCCATCCCGCCTTCTTCGATCAGACGCTCAAGGCGATAGCTACCGATCTGCTGCCCAACGACAACGGCGTAGGTCTCTTTCAGAATGCCGCTGAGCGTGTCATTGAGCATGCGGATGGGCTGGACTTAGGCAGCGGCGTTGGCGGCTTGCTGCACCTTCTGCAGATATTGCCGAAGGGTCTCGGTCTTGCGGTCGTCGAGCCCGACGAAGCGCAGGCCCATGTCGACGGGATTGACGCGGTTGGCCCAGATCACCTGACCGCGCAAGGGCAACGAGACATTGAGGTCCGGGAAGTGGACCAACAGATCAACCTCGCTGCCAATCTCTTCCGCGGAATCCACCTGCAGGCACAGACCGCCGAGTGAGATGTTCATCAGCTTGTGCCGTAGGTAGACCTCTTCCCCTGTGAGATCCACAAAGGCGGAGACTTCGTAGCGAGGGGTCTTACGCTGTTCCTGGTTCGGTGAGCTAGGGGTCGCTGCCATGTCTTGCCTCTTTGGCCGAGGGTCAGCTTCCGTCGTCTACTCGCTGGTCTAGCCCTTACTAGGAAGCGAAGATTGGGAACAAACCGACCCGCGGCAATCGTACCACGCAGCGCTTGCGGCCGAATAGACCGAAAAGTTGTCACGATTCCGACCGGGCTCGTTGCCAAAGTGGCACACCGAGCTTGGATATCCGACGAGCCTGTCATCACAAGAGCGCTTCACGGCGGACGAAAAGCGGCGGACGGGCAGAGGCTGAAGCCGGCAAGCAGCGGCGAGCCGGCGCGAGTTACGGCCCGCGGACAAGCTCGGCATCATTGTTGCTTTTGATGCGCTCGATTCCTGGCCTGGCCCGCACGGCACTCGGCGCTTCAGCGAGCGATTGAGCGGTCATCGTCGGGCCCGCAAAACCTCGATTGCCGCCGAGACCTAACTCGGGATAGACCCAACGCGATGCAAAACTCACTCTTGTGCTACGGATCTCGAAGTCTGCGGAGCATGCGCCTGCTGTGCCTGTTCGCGTTTCTGGCCGCAGTGTCAGCGCTGTCGGGCTGTGCTGCGGTCCGGCCAATCCCCGGCACCAAGATCCCCGATACGCCGATGCACCGCGAAGTCATCGCCCGCATCGAGGAGTACCGGGTCGCGCTGGAGCAGCGGGACTCGAACAAGCTGCTGTCGATGGCCAGCCCGAACTACTACGAGGACTCAGGTACGCCCAGCGCGGCAGACGACTATGGTTTCGCCGGCCTGAAGAAGGTCCTCGATACCCGCCTTGGTGCGCTGCGCTGGTTGCGCTTCTTGGTGCGCTACCGCGACGTTCGCATCGAAGGCAACCGGGCGCTGGTCGACATCCGCTATGACATCAGCTTCCAGCTGATGACCGAGCTCGGCGAGCGCTGGGAGCGCAAGCAGAGCGAAAAACGCGTCGAGCTGGTCCGCGACGACAATCGCTGGCTGTTCATCACCGGTATGTAACGTGTGCGGCTGCGCCTGGGTTCGCCCCTAGGGCGGCACACACCGACCGAGAGCAGCGGAAGCCGGGACCGGCACAGGCCCTACCGCGGGGTCCGTGTGCCTGCCGCCGTGGCTCTCCCGCACGTCCGTCGGGGGCATATCGCTCCTCGCCGGCCGTGGAGGATCGGATCGACTGATGTTAGGCTGATATCACCCCGCAGCTAGAGGCCGCTGTAAATGGAATACCGTGACTTCGAGCAACGCCTGCTCGGCACCATCTTCACGACTGATGTCCCGATCAATCCGGCGACGGTCGCTTTCCTTTACAAGGTCACAGTTCAGGAGGCCTCAGACCTCCTGCAACAGGCGGCGGTGCATGGTCTGCTCAACATCGAGAGCGATGACGAAGGCAACATCCTGTACGTGTTCCCAAACCGTCAGCGCATCCCCGGCCGCGACGGCAAGCCAGCCACCCCAGGGACCCCGAACCCGCCCGGTGCGGGGGCGACGGCGTTGGCGCGACTGGCCCAGGATGTAGCCGGTACCGTGCTGTCGAGCGCGCGCACGCCGATCCTGCCGCCTGAGCACATCGACATGCTAGAGGCTGCCGGCGGCCCCAGCAGCGCCGCTGGAACCCCCGCAGCTCCGCTGGTCACGGCCAGCCCGACCCCAGCCATCGAGTCAACCCGCCCCGTCGAGCCAGCCGCCGCTGGAGCGCAGACCACGCGCTGCCGATTCTGTGCCGAAGTTATCCTCGTCGGTGCGAAGAAGTGCAAGCACTGCCACGAGTATCTCGATGATGCCCTGCGCGAGCTGCAGGTCCAGCGCGGTCAGATCAACCAACTGGTCGCCGGTCAGATGGGGCATGCAGCGGCCAACGCCGCCGTCGCGAGCAGCGCCCTGGTCCCCAGCAGTATCAATCGCGATGCTCAGCAGCTGCAGGCTTGGAACTCGACCACCTCGACCCAGGCCGCCCTGCTCAGCTTCTTTGTCCCGGGCTTGGGTCAGATGTGCAGCGGTCGCGTCCCCGCTGGTTTGCTGTGGATGATGTTCACCTGCCTCGGCTACGTCTGCTTCATCGTCCCCGGAATCGTCTTGCACATCCTGTGCGTCATCAATGCCTCACGCCAGCCGCAGCAACAGCTGACCTAGCTCGTCCTCCCGCCCCCGCCGTCCCATCAACTAGCGCCTGCCAAGCCGCACGGCCGCGATTTCTTGCGAGGGGCTTTCTGCCTTGTGCTACGCCTGCCGCCATGCACCGGTACGTCCTTGCGCTGGATACAGCGACCGCGCACTGCGGCGTGGCTCTCTTGGCTGACGACAATCGCCAGGCGGTGGCCCAGCAGCGCGTGACCACTCACTCCGAGTCGCTGCTTGCCCTCGTCGAGACCTGCCTGGGACAGCTGGGTGCTTCGCCGCGCTCGCTCTTGGGAGTTGCCTGCGGCGCCGGCCCGGGCTCGTTTACGGGCCTACGCATCGGCCTGGCCACAGCCAAGGGCTTGTGCTTTGCCCTGGGTGTTCCACTGGTGCTGGTGTCGTCGCTGGAGGCACTGGGCAGTGGCGTCGCCGCCCAGCAGCGTCAGGCAGCGACGCTGGTGTTACTAGATGCCTTCCGCGGACAGATCTTCGCCCGCCTGCTGCCGCCGATGGCGAGTCCGGCAAGCTCGTCCCTCGCGCTGCGCCTGCGGGCCCTGCTGGCCGCCGAACCTCGCCTATGCCGCGACTCGATGTGGCAGCCCAGCGAGCTCTTGGACTGCTTGCGCAGCGCCGAGATTCCCTGGGTCCTGTGCAGCACCAGCACCCCACCTGCCCACGCCGCTGGACTGGCGAGCGCTGCCCAGCGGGTCATTTTCGATGCCGATCGCGGTACAGATCGCGGCATCGAAGCCGCCCCGATCACGCTGGCTCGCCTTGGACAGGCACGCCTCCTGGCTGGCGATCACGACGACCTGTTTGCCGCGACTCCCAACTACCTGTGCGGCTCGGCCCCAGAAGAGGCCGAGCGTCAGCGCCTAGCCGAGCTCTCTCCGTGAGAGGAACGGATGCAGTCACTGCGGCCGTTTCCCCTGGCTCGTCTGGCCAGTGATCCGTCCCACCTGCCGCCAGAGCAAGCGCTGCGTCGTGTGCTGGGCGGTCGTCGCCCCGTGCTGCTCGATGGGGCCAGCAATGCCGATGGGCTGGGACGCTACTCGTACGCCGCCTGCGATCCAACCGCACATTACGTGCTGCCGCAGGTCCCGGACTTCGCCCGCCTGCAGCAGCCGGCCGATCAGTCGGCGCACTTCTTTTCAGCCGATGCACGCGGCGTGCAGGTACAGGCTCCCGCCGCGTTCGCCTTTGCGGACCTGCAGCGCTTTGTCGATGCTTGCCATCCCCAGATCGCCATCGGCCTTCTGGACTACGAGCTAGGGCGCGCCAGCGAGCGCCTCCCGCAGCGAGCCGCCGCCGCCGGGCTGGGGACAGCGGCGATCGATTTCGCGGCCTACGACGCGCTTTACCGCTATGACGCGCACACCCAGCAGGCGGATGTTTTGGCTGTCGATGCCGACGCGGCCGAGCGTCTGCGCCGTTACCTGCGGGTCGTGCCACCGCCGCTGCCTCCCCTGATCTGCGGACCGCTGAGCAGCGATTTCTCGCCGCAGCAGCACGCCCAGGCGGTCGCCGCAATTTCTGATCGACTGCTGGCCGGCGACTGCTATCAGGTCAACCTGTGCCGAACGCTGCGGGCAAAGCTGCCGACGGCGAGCATCGTGCCAGCCTACCTGCGCCTACGCAGCTGCGCTCCTGCTCCGCTCGCCGCCTTCCTACGACTCGACGGCGTAGACGCGCTGTCCCCGACGAGCCCAACTCTGCTATCGAACACGCCCGAGCTGTTCTTGCAGATCGACTGGTCGCAGCCTCGGGTAGAGACTCGGCCGATCAAAGGCACCCGACCGCGCGGCACCGACGCCGACAGCGACGCACGCTGGCAACACGAGCTCATGCAGTCGCGCAAAGATCAGGCAGAGCACGTGATGATCGTCGACCTATTGCGCAACGATCTGGGACGCATCGCACGCCCCGGCACGGTGGCTGTCGAGGGCTTCCTGCGTTGTGTCAGCTTGCCGACGGTACATCACCTAGTGAGTACCGTCTCTGCCACCCCGGCCCCCGGCATCGGGCTCGCGCAGCTTCTGCATGCGACGTTCCCGGGCGGCTCGATCACTGGCGCCCCCAAGGTCGCCGCGATGCAGCTCATCGATGCGCTGGAGCCGAGACGGCGGGGCCCCTTTTACGGCGCGCTGGGCTGGCTCAGCCGCAACGGGGGCACGCTGGCTCTATGCATCCGCACCGCCATCGCCACGGCCGACGAGCTGGTCCTCGCCGTCGGGGGCGGCATCGTGCTCGACTCGACACCAGCGGAAGAGTGGGCCGAGACGGAGGCCAAGGCGGCAGCCTTCTCCCGCGCGCTCACTACCACGCCATGAACCTCAGCCCGCGATCGGCTCTATCGGCGTCCGCGGATAGTCGCGCTGACCGCGAGCAGCTTCCTCGATGACCGCCATGATCGACAGCGCCACGTCCTCGCGGTAGGGCCTGCTGACCACCTGCACACCGACGGGCAACCCAGCACTGCCGCGCAGCGCATCGGCGCACTTGCCACCAAACATGCCGCGCGGTCCGGTCCAATCGGTCTCGTCTTCGCGCACGCGAGTCACCGGCACGATCCCGGCCGGGAAGTTCAGCAGCACGTAGCGGAACATGTACGAAAGGGTCAGCGTCAGATCGCCCGAGCTACCAATCGGCAGCGCCGGCAACACGTGTGGCGGACAGAGGACCGCGTCCAAGCTGCGCGTGTTCCAGGCATCGAACTCCGACCGGCGGATCGCAGTGCGCTGGGCCGCGATCTGCCAGTATTCGCTGACACACTTTTCGCCCGCCGCACGCAGCATTCCCGCGAGACCGCGCTCGCCCTTTTTTTCGAGGAGCGCAGCCGCCGCAGCCCGCACCGGAGCCGGCATGCGCGCCATCAGGTTGGCGAGCTTTAGCTGCTTGCAGATCGGCTCGCCCGCGAGCAGGCGCAGCAGCGTCTGGCCCCCATCAGCGGTCATCGCCGCCAGCCACAGGTACAGCAGATCAGAGGCTGCGGGGGGCTGGTATTCGACCAGGGTGGCACCGGCAGCCCGCAGCGCATCGGCCGCCTGCCGCACGGCGCGCACGATGCTGGCCGTGGGCGTCACAAACCCATCGTCGATGAAATAGCCGATGCGCAAGCCGCGAAGCGAGACGGGCTCACCGATGGGCAGCGGTGCCACGGCGGGATCCTGCTGGCTCTGTCGCTCCGGCGATACAGCTCGCATCAGCAGCCACAGGTCGCGAACGCTGCGCGCCATCGGCCCCAGCTGGGACCGCACGATCTCTTGCCCTTCGAAGGCCCCCAGCAAGCCGCGCACGGACCAACGATCGACCGTGGGCTTCAGCGCGCAGATGCCCGTGAAGTGCGCCGGAATGCGCATCGACCCACCGATATCGGAGCCGATGCCCAGCGGCGTCTGCCCCGAGGCCAAGGCCGCAGCCTCGCCACCACTGGAGCCGCCCGGCGTGCGACTGCTGTTCCACGGATTGCGAGTGACGCCAAAGATGGCGTTGTCGGTCTCTTGCACCAGCAAGAGCTGAGGCACGTTCGTCTTGCCCAGAATGATCGCGCCGGCGCGACGAAGCTCCGACACCACCAGCGCGTCTTTTTCCGAAGCACGCCCCACCCGCGACAGCACCCCCAGCGTCGCATCGGTGCCCGCGACCTCGATGTTGTCCTTCACGGTCATCGGCAGGCCGTGCAGTAGCGGCAGGTTCTCCGGAGTGCCCGCGGCCTTGCGCTCGGAATCCGCGGACTCAGCCAGTTCCAGCGCCTGCTGGTCCATGCGAGCGATAAAGGCGCCCAGTCGACCATCGACATCCCGGCGCCGTGAGATCAGCGCTCGCACGATCTCGACCGAGGAGGTTTCTCGTCGAGCCAAGGCGTCTTTTAGGGCGCACGCATCTAGTTCGTGTAGCTGCATGACTGCCCAGCCTACAGCCCTGCTCAGCCCCGAACAATCCCATTACAACGCAGCGCGCCATGCCTGCCCAAGCCCATCGAATGATCCGTCCAAAGCGACGGGATCGGCGGGTCGCTACGACGCTGGAGCCGGTTGGCTGGCGAAGTGGCGGCGCTTGAAGAGCTCAGAGACCAGCGCATAAAGCCCAGTGATGGCAAGCAGCATGGCCAGGATCGATCCGGGGATCGGCACCAGGCCCAGCGCCCCCGCCCCGGGCAAGTAGGGCAGCGCGATGGCCCCCGCCGAAACACCAGCCACCGATAGCAGCAGCAGCGACGACGGACGACTGCGCAGAACCGGGCCCCGTGTGCGCATGATGAGCAGAATGACCACCTCGGTCAGGAGCGACTCGACAAACCAGCTCGACTGAAACACGGCGGGCGAGGTGTTGAGACGACGCAGCAGCCAAAACGTCAGCAGGTCGAACAGCGAGCTAATGGAGCCAAACAGCATCATGAAACGCCGGATAGCCTGCGCGTCCCAGCGACGCGCCATCTGCAGCTGCTCGGCATCAACGCGGTCGCCGCCCAGCGTCATCGCTGGCAGGTCAGACAGCAGGTTGTTGAGCAGGATCTGCTTGGGCAGCAGCGGCAAGAACGGCAGAAACAAGCCCGCCACGGCCATCGACAGCATGTTGCCGAAGTTGGCGCTGGCCGTGATGTAGATGTACTTGAGCGTATTCTCCAGCGTCGCACGCCCCAGACGCACGCCTTCGATGAGCACCGCTAGATTGTTCTGCAGCAGCACGATCTGCGCCGCTTCCTTGGCGACATCAACCGCGGTATCGACGGAGATGCCAACGTGTGCGGCATGTAGAGCGGGCGCATCGTTGATGCCATCGCCCAGATAGCCCACGACATGACCGGCCCGGCGCAGCGAGAGGATGATGCGCTCTTTTTGGTTCGGTTCGATCTCGGCAAAGACATCGACGCCCTGGGCCCGCCGGGCGAGCGCTTCATCGGAGATCTCGTGGAGCTCGCGACCGGTCAGGACCACCGGGGCGCCAAGCCCGATGCGCTCTGCGACGGTGACGGCGACCTGTGCATTGTCGCCGGTGATCATCTTCAATCGCACCCCGAGGCGTCGTAGCTCGGCCACGGTCTCGGCCACGCCGGCTTTCGGCGGATCAAGAAAAGCCACAAAGCCGAGGAACGTCATCGCCGACTCATCGCTGACACCGACCGCGCCGCCCGCCCCTGCTGGGCCCTCCCTGGCCGAGCTCTCGACGGGCGACGCCATCGGCTTGCGCGCCACGCCCAAGCAGCGCAGTCCAGCGCGCGAGAGCTCGCGGAAGGTCCCTTCAATGCTCGCGGCTAGCTCAGCGATGGGTCGGGGCTGCGCCGATTCGTCCAGTGCGTGCGTGCAGATCGCCAAGATCTGCGACACCGCGCCCTTGGTTAGCAGCACTCGCTGCTCCCTCTCCTCGACCAGCACGCTCAGCCGCTTGCGCACGAAGTCGTACGGCACTTCGTCGAGCTTGCGGACAGAAGAGGCGTCGGTCGGCTCAGCCTCGCGGCGCAGGGCCTGATCAATCGGATTCGCAAGACCGCTCTCGAAGCGCGCGTTGAGCACCGCGGCACGCAGCGTCAGAGGGCTCGGCTTGCCATCCGCTCCGACGGCGCGATCGAGCTTCGCGCGGCCCTCAGTAAGCGTGCCGGTCTTGTCGGTGCACAGGACATCGATGGCGCCGAAGTCTTCAATCGAGGACAAGCGCTTGACGATGACCTGCGCCGTCGCCATGCGTCGCGCCCCCCGCGACAGGTTAACCGAGACGATGGCCGGAAGAAGCTCTGGAACGAGCCCCACCGCCAGGGCCAGCGAAAAGAGAAAGCTCTCCAGCCAGGGACGGTGCAGCGCGAGGTTGGCGGCCAAGATCAGCAGCGCCAGCAGCAACGTGACCTGGGCAATCATGATGCCGAAGCGCTCGACCCCGTGCTCAAACTCCGAGGGTGGAGGACGACGGTCGAGGCGTTGCGTGATCTGCCCCAGCTCGGTATCTGGCCCGGTGGTCACGACCACGGCTCGGCCGGTGCCACTCACCACATGGGTCCCGGCGTACAGCATCGATCGCCGGGCCGGCAGTCCAGCCTCCGCGGCGACCGGCGCGGCATCCTTTTCTACCGGGAAGGTCTCGCCGGTCAGCGACGCTTCATCGGCGTGCAGATCGCGCGCCGAAAGAATGCGACAGTCACCTGGCACGATGGCTCCTGCACTCAGCAGCACCACATCGCCGGGGACCACCTCCTCGGTGGCGATCTCGATCTCGCGACCATCGCGCAGCACCGTCGATCGCGTCACCACTAGAGCGAGCAGCTTTTCGACCGCCCGGGTCGCGCCGTGCTCCTGCGTGAAGCCCAGCAGCGTGCTTACCAGCACGATGGTCAGGATGACCAGGGCATCGGTGGTTTCGTTGACGACCACGCTGAGCAGCGCAGCCGAGAGCAGCATCAGGACCAGCGGGCTCTTAAACTGCGCCAGCAGCAAAACCAGCGTTGATTGCCGTCGCTGAACCGGGCGTTTCTGCTGGGCGAGACGAACCACCGCGCTGTCGCTGGACAATCCCTCGACACGGCTTCCGAGTTCAAGAAGAACGAGGTCGCTCGGCGCGACCCAAGGCGCTGGGTTCACAGCGCTGCGTTGTACCGGAAATTACAGAGGAGGCGAAGGAGGAAACGAGCGAGAGGGGGGAATGCGGGTTTAGCGAACGATGAAGGGGAAGGTCAGGGTCATCGGGTCACCGCTGAACTCACCAAAGCGAGCGCTCTTGACCGCCTTAGCAACACAGTCGCCACCGGCCGCGCCACCCTGGGGGCTGGCGCTCGACACCTTGCCATCGCCCTTGATGGTCAGCTTGACGTTGACCACGCCGGACGCGCCTTCTCCCTTGCAAGACGAGACGTTCACACCCTTGAGCGTGCTCTGGATGGAACTCATCGAGAGCTGATCTGGCAGGTCCTTCTTCTCGGAGCCCTTCGACGGCTTGCCACCGCTGCCCGAGCTTGCCGTATCCAGCAGCGAGTCCAGGTCGTCCTTCTTCTTGGGCGGTGCTTCCTTCTTCGGCGGGGGAGGCGGCGCGGCGGGCTCAGGCGGCGCCTTGCCCACTTCCGGCTTGCTACTGCCGCTGTCCTTATCCTTGTCCTTGTCCTTGCTGCCCTTGGACTTCTTCTCGCCATCTGACTTGCTGCCGCTGTCCTTGCTACCGGACGGCTTCTTGGTGTCGCCGCCAGCTGTGGCCTTGCTGTCCGGCTTGCTCCCGGTGTCGCTAGCGGCCGGCTTGGTGCCGGGCGATCCAGCCGACCCCGAGGTCCCCGGATCTTTGCCGATCGCGGTCGTACCGGTTCCGCTGTTCGCCGCCGGGCCAGTGGCCACTGTGGTGCCCGGACCGTTGGTTGCCACCGTTGGCTTGCCCGAGTCCTGCAGCAGAAAGACGATGACGCCGATCATGCCCAAGCCAAGTACGACGGCGACGCCAATGAGCGCGAACACCCACTTCGGAGTGCCTTCGGATTCGCTGGAGGGCATCAATACGGCAGGAGCCAGCGGCGTAAACACCGGCGGCGCATCGCTGCCACCAAAGATGTCCGGGGCCTTGCCCATGCTGGGCCCCATGCCACCACCGCCCCCCGGTCCACCCAGGGTTGCCGCCGCCATAGCGCGGATATCGATGAGGCCCGAGGCCTCGCTTTGGGCGTTGGCGTAGCCGGCCTGGGCCTGCTGCCGGCTTGCGCCGCCGCCACCACCGCCGCCACCACCGCCACCTCCGCCGCCTCCGCTGGCACCGGCCAGCGCCGACAGGTTGTTCAGCGAGAACAGAACTGAATTTTCGCTGCGTGCTCCCATCATCGACTTGACTGGAGCATCCATCGAGCCACCACCACTCGACGATGGCGGCTCGGGATCCGGCTCGCGGGCCTGCATCGGTGCCGCCGCCACCGGAGCAGGAGCGGGGGCCGGAGCGGGCGCCGGGGCCGGGGCCGGGGCTGACGCCTTCTGGCTCGCCATCGCTGCCTGGATCGCCGCCATATCCGGCGCGCTCATGCCATCCGAGACGATCGTTGCCGCCCCGGGCGCCGCGGTCTTCACCGGGGCATCGATGCCCGGAGCGGGTCCAGCGAGCGAGGGATCGGCCCCACCACCACCGCCTGCGAACATGGACTTGAAGTCTTCGATCGCCGACAGCTTTAGCCAGTCGTCAAAGCCTTCGCGCCAGCCATAGGTCTCGGCATCCGCCTGGCCCGCGTTGACCTTGGCCTGGACCTCAGCAACCGTCATCGGGCCGACCTGCTCGCGATCGATCACCAGGTGCCAAACGGCATCGCTAGGTGGGGCTGGAGCATCCGCGGCGGGTGGAGCCTCAGCTCCTGCAGCGGCCCCCGCATCGCCGCCAGCAGCGCCGGCCTCGCCGGGCCCCTTGTTGACGACGATGACGTGGCCACACTTCTTGCAGCGGATTTTGAAGGCCTTGCCACTGACCTTCTCATCGGCAATTTGGTACTTGGTTGCGCAGTTATCGCAGACGATTTTCATGTGAGGACGTTCCCCTCGGCGTGTGCTCAGCTTATACGAAGCGCATTCGCGACCGCAAGCCTGGTTTCCCCTCGGAAACGCGTCGTTTGCAGGCCAGCAAGTGCTGCGTCCGCATCGCCATTATCGGAAAGGATTTCGCAGCATTACGGTCTCTACCCGGCCGGCGCCCACAGAAATCAGGCAGCAATCAATCCCAAGCAGGGTCTCGATGCGCTTTACATAACGCCGCGCGGGGGCCGGAAGATCTTCGACTTCTCGCACTCCGCTGAGATCGGTATCCCAACCCTCTAGCTCTTCGTACACCGGTGTCGCCCGGGCAATGTCGTCGGAGTCCACCGGTAGCTCGTCGCGAAAATCGCTCACCCCGCTGCCCCCAGGGGCGCCTGCTAGCCGATAGCCCACGCAGACCTTGATCCTGCGGCGACCCCGTAGCACATCCAGCTTGGTAAGGGCTAACCCTGACAGGCCATTCCAGCGCACTGCCAAGCGCAGCGCGGCGAGATCCAGCCAGCCGCAGCGCCGCGGACGTCCGGTGGTCGCGCCAAACTCGGCCCCGGCCTGTCGCAGGGCATCGCCCTCGTCGCCAAACAGCTCGGTCGGAAAAGGCCCGGCGCCAACCCGCGTGGCGTAGGCCTTGGCAATCCCGATGACCGAGTCAATCGATGTCGGCCCGACTCCACAGCTGGCACACGCACCACCGGCCAGCGTCGTCGAAGAGGTGACGAAGGGATAGGTGCCGTGATCGATGTCAAGCAGCGTGCCTTGCGCCCCTTCGAACAGCACGTGCTGACCACGCTTGATTTCGTCGGAGATCAGGCGTGTCGCGTCCTGGATGAACGGCGCCAAGCGCTGCCCCAGGGCCAGATACTGCTGCGTGATCACCTCGACATCGGGGAGCTGTCCGCCCAGCTGCTGCAGCCGGGGCAGGCAGTCTTCCAGCTGATGGCTGATCCGCTCGCGCAGCCGGCTCTCGGACAAGAGATCGCGGATACGCACGCCACGACGCGCCATCTTGGCTTCATAGGCCGGCCCGATGCCGCGCTTGGTGGTCCCGAGCGCCCCCTTGCCCTCTTCACGCAGCCGATCGATCTCTTTATGGAACGGCAGGATGACGTGCGCGCGCTCGCCGATGACCAGATCGCGATCGTCAGCCAGCAGCCCACGCCCCCGCAGCTCGGCCAGCTCTTCCAGCAGGGTCTGGGGATCGATGACCATGCCGTCGCCCAGCACGCAGCGCTTGCCGCGACCGCGCAGAACTCCCGACGGAATTAAGTGGGTGACGATCTTGTTGCCGCCGACCACCAAGGTATGCCCGGCGTTGGCGCCACCGCCAAAGCGAACGACGACGTCGGCGAATTCGGAATAGAGGTCGACGACCTTGCCCTTGCCCTCGTCCCCCCACTGAGCGCCGACGATTACTACATTGGCCATCGCAAAACCTGTCCCTTATGCCTCACGAGAGGCCCCACAAAGTTGGTCCTCGCCGGTCGATTCGATACTGCGATCGGACCGACGCTGGCTCTCCCCGCAGCGACAGCGGCTGCCTTTCGCCAAGGACTCATCAGAGGGCCATCTACTCACATCGTAAAGGGGCGATCAAGCACTGCGGACGGGCCGAGCTCTAGAGCTCTGGTGTGAGCCGGCTGAGGGAATACTGGCTCTGCAGGCCGGCCAGGGTGGCGACGTACTGGTCACAGCGAGTGCCCGTGACCGTCGCTGACACCTCGGGGTCCTTGAGGAGCTGGCTCAACACAACGACATCGCCGCCGGTACTCTGGGCCTGCACGCGCGCCGCCAGGTTGACCGTTGTGCCGAAGTAATCGAGGAGCTCGTTGGCGCTGGTAACGACGCAGGGGCCGGCGTGAACCCCGATCTTGACGACCAAGGGCGGTGCCCCCGGCCGCTGGGCGTTGAAGGCCGGCAGGCCGCGCTGGATGGCGAGGCCCGCTGCGAGCGCGTCGGCGTCTTTAGCGAAGACGGCCATGATCGCATCGCCGATCGTCTTGACCACCGCGCCGTGGTGCTCGCGGACCACCTGCGTCATGAACTCGAAGTGGTCGTGCACCTGGGCATAGGCCGGCCCATCGCCGAGCTGCTCAAACATGGCGGTCGAGCCCTTCAAGTCGCTAAACAGAAATGCCATGCGACCGACGCGGATCCGCTGGCCCGCCGCGACAGCCGTGCGCGGATACAGATCGCGAAATTCCTGCAAGGAGGTGACGTGGGCCGCGCTTAGCAGATGCGGGACACCACCGGCTCGCTCGATCACCACGAGACGCCGGCCCTCGCCTGCTAGCTGCAGGGTGAGCTGCACGCCCCCGCTGCGCACCGCAATGGGCCCACGCAAGGCGTCGGCAGCGCCCCCCAAGCGAACCTCGACCTGCGTGGGTCCGCCATCGCTGGCCACAAGCTGCACACCGCGGCATCCGCGCTGCACCCAGATCTGATACGCGCCGGGCGAGAGGTCGAGATCCAAAGTCTGCGCAGACCCAGGACGTAGGACCAGCTGCGCCTCGACGTGCTCAGCATTGCTGGGGCCAGCCTGGCAGTAGCGCGTGTCATCACAGCTGCGCAGGGACGCCGCAGGTCGGAACGTCGCTTCGACCAGTCGATCGAACTCGACATCGTAGCCAGCCAGGCAGGCCCCGCAGTGTGAGTGGGCACCGATCCGCTCTAGCTGCGACTGATGAGAAGCCGGGCCGCGACACATCGGGCAGAGCACATCCCAGCTCATCTCCAAAAGTCCGGCGCGGGCGGCACGCAGCGAGGCCCGCAGGACACTCTCGGCCGGCAGTCCCCAGGCAGCGGCCAGGGCCGGCGGTCGCAATCGACACAGCTGCGCGGGGTCACCGGTCGCGATGTGCTCGACGAGACGGGCCAGGATCGCGTGCTCGGCTCGCGGCCGGGCCAGCGCCTCAACAATCCGCATGCCGCGGCTGCGCACCATATCAGCCTCGGGCGGCGGATCGGTCAGGTAGGGGTCGGGAAGGCCATGGGCGATGGACTCGGACAGACCCCGCAGGGTGCTCGCCGCCTGCGTGATCAGCGCTTGGCAGTACTCCTCGGCCGGCCCCTGCAGCTCAGGACGCGCCGCGTGCATGCGCAGCGTGATCACCACGCGGGTGCGACCTGGCTGCGGGCTCGAAAACTCGAATGCGAGGAAGCCTCCGCCGATCGGCATTCCGCTGAAGCGCCGCGGGCCGGCAAAGTAGCGCCCACGCACCCACTGATGCGGCTCGCTCTCAACGCTGAGCTCGTGCCCACTCTCGGTGGTGATGCGCCCGCGCAGGTAGGCCAAGGGTTCGCTCGAATCGGCCGGCAGCGGCTGCCAGAGCGGCTCGCCCATGGCCTTGGCAAAGCGCGGAGTGTCGCCAAACGCAGTCCAGAAGGCCATGCGCTCAACGGCAAACTCCTCACTGTGCTGGAGCTGGATCGGCAGATCGGCGTCGAATTCAACCAGTGGAAAGCGCGACACACCCGATGTCATGAAAGCCCCCCTTGGCCGCGCGACTCGGCGCAGCCGTGCCGGTAGATCATGCCTTAGTGCCGCCACCCTGGTAGGTCGTGCGCACCTGCCCGACGGGCGCGAACCGACGACGAGCTAGCCGAAGCGCAGCGCCTCACCGGCGCGCAAAAGGACAGCTGGCAGAAGCGCGCGCTGATCCGGCGGTAGATCCCGGGCCAGGCCAGCGAGGGTCGTCGCCAGCGCGGTGGCCGCCCCGCCCGCCGCCGGACGCTGCAGCGCGCGATCCAGCTTGCTCGCCGCCTGCGACAGCTCTGCCGGGAGATCGGAGGTGACGAGGGGCGCCGTGAGACGAGCTGGCTGGTCCAGCTGAGCCAGGAGGTCGCGCAGCCCAGCCTGCGCCTGATACAGCTCAGTGACGCCGCGCAGCGACAGGGCTGAGTCGCCCAACGCACCATCGCCACGGCCCTCAGGTCGAACGAAAGCCGAGGCCGCGTGCGCTGCCAGAAACCATCCCGCCATCAGCTGCCGCGGCAGTCGCAGCACCGCCTCGCGATAGGCGGGCCCGCCACGACGGAACAGCGCGTTGAAGCGCAGCGAAGGGGTCAGGAGCGCCATACGCCGTGTCGTCTGCACCCGCACCGTCTCGGACGCAGCTGGCCAGCCGTAGATCTCCCCCCAGCTCGACAGCAGCGCGGTCAGCTTTTGTTCGCTGGCCAGCTCACCCTCGCTGGCTCGCAGCCCTAGGTGATGCTGGGTTCGGCTCAGCTGTTCGATGGCATATGGCAGATAGCTGGGGGCACTGAGTACCGCCTGGGAGGCCTCGACCAGCCCCTGCTCTAGCGCGTGCCAGCGAAGTTCACGCGCACCGTCGGGAAGCGGGGCGGGGCTGCCGGTCAGCGGGCCATCACCCACCGCCGCCAGTTCGTCGCTGAGCTCGCGATGGCTGACACCTTGGCCGCTACCCAGGGCATCGCGCAGCGGGCAGACCACGCTGTTGAAGTCGACGACGCGCACCGCCCCGGCGCGAAAGACGCGATTGAAGGGAAAGAGGCGGCAGGTGGCGAACTTGGCATCGCGCCCGTGGGCTCCCTCGTAGGCGCAGAGGCCATCGCGCTGCAGAAACCAGCAGCCGTCGGTGAGATCGGGTAGGCGGACATAGCCACCGGTAAGCGGCGACAGCAGCGACGCGACCTGCGGGGCGCGACGCAGAAGCGGCACCAGCTCGCGCCCGGCATCGATGGCCACGCCCTTGCCGCGACAGCAGGCCTGCCCGCAAGACGGACAGTCGTAGCTGAAGGCCCCATCCAGGAACGTAAAGTACAGAGATTGCACGGGGTTAGCGTATCACGCGGTCCCCGATCTCCGGGGGCGGGGTTGCCCGCCTTTGCACACCGCTTTCTGGCCGCGGCCTCCCCCTTGGGCTGCGCTTTCGAGTACGCTCTGCCCTGTGTGTGGCATCGCCGGCATCGTCACCGACGCGCTAGGCCCCGAAAGACAGGCGCGGATCCACGCCCAGCTGCGGGCCCTGCTGTCGGCGCAGGCCCACCGCGGGCCTGATGGTCAAGGGGTGTGGAGCGACGGGGACAGCAGCGGCGGACCCCACGCCTACCTCGGTCATCGCCGCCTGTCGATCATCGCCCCCGGTCCGCTTTCGGCGCAGCCGATGTGCAGTCACGATGGTCGCTACACGCTGGTGCTAAACGGCGCCATCTACAACTTCGTTGAGCTGGGATCCGAGCTCAGCCTGGACCCTCTGCTCCGTCGCTCAGACACCGCGGTGCTGCTGGCCGCCTGGAGCCGCTTGGGGCCCACCTGCCTGTCACGGCTCAATGGCATGTTCGCCTTTGCCGTCTGGGACGCGACCGAGCGCACACTGCACCTCTGCCGCGATCGCTTTGGCGAAAAGCCGCTGTGTTACGTCGAGGCGCGCCCAAGCCGACAGGGGGTCCGGCTGGCCTTTGCCTCGGAAGCCAAGGCGCTCCTTGCCGCGGGGCTGGCCACACCGACGCTCGATCAGACGCAGCTCTGCGAGTTTCTGGCGAGCTACGACATCGATCACCATCCCGGCCAGACCCTCTTTTCTGACATTCGCAGCGTCGAGCCGGGCTGCCATCTGATCCTGCGCGCCAACGGTCGACTGCGGCACGAGCGTTACTACCAGCTGCCGCCCCCGAACCGAACCCGCGATCTCGACGGAGCGCAGGGGCGCCAGATCCTCGACGAGACCACGTGGCTGCTGCAGGATGCGGTGCGGCTGCGGCTGCGCAGTGATGTGCCGATCGCCGGCAGCCTGTCAGGAGGGCTCGACTCGTCGCTGCTGACCGCGCTTGTCGTCGAGGATCGCCGCAGCGCGCCGCCGACCGCAGCGAGCCCGCCCCTGCCCTACCCGGTGTTCAGCTGCCAGTTTCCGGGAGCCGCAGCCGACGGTGACGAGAGCGCCTGGGCCGCCCGCGTGGCCGCCCACTTGCAGCTGCCCGAGGTCGTGGTGGTCAGCCCCAGCGCCGTCGAGCTGGTGACCGATCTGCCCGAGCTTCTCTATCACCAGGAAGCGCCCTTCGCCGATACATCGATCTTTGCGCACTATGCGCTGGTCAAGGTCGCCCGCGCGCACGGCAAAAAGGTGCTGCTGTCGGGCCAGGGTGGGGATGAGGTCTTCCTCGGCTATCCCGGGCAGATCCACGCGCTCGCCGCATCGCGCGTCCTTGACCGGGACTTCGCTGCCGCCTTGCGCTGGCTGCGGGGCCGGGCGGCAGCCACCGGTCTGTCGGCGCTGCGCCTGCCGCTCGCCGCTGGGTATCACGCGCTGCCGCCGGGCCTACACCAGCTCGTCTATAGCGCCTGGCGACGAGGGGCCGTGCCGCTCAGCCGGGCGGGAGCGGCGCTCTTGGCTGGGGCCCCGCCGCGCTATGCTCGCGAGCTCCCCGCTCTGTGCTCTGGCCCAGAGGCGGCGTATAGCGCCTTTGATCGTTATCAGCTCGACGGTCTAGCCCGCTATTCGCTGCCGCATATCCTGCGCCACGACGACCGCAACAGCATGGCGCTGGGCATCGAGTCGCGCGCCCCGTTCCTTGACCACCGCCTGCTAGAGCACGTCGCCACGCTGTCCGAAGCCAGCCTGCTCGCCGACGGACAGAGCAAGCGCCTGCTGCGCGCTGTGGCCGACGGACGCCTGCCGGATGCCCTATGCCGTCGGAGCGACAAGCGCGGCTTCTTCTCGCCGCAGCGAGCCTGGCTGTGGCACCCGCTGTGCGAAGCGCAGGTCCGCAGGCGCTGCCACGCGCTGCCCGATCCGCTGGCGGCTCTTGTCGATCAGCCGGCGCTGCGCAGCCTGCTCGATGCCTTCTACCTCGGTCGCCGTGGCGAGCTCGCCGGCCCTGTGTTTCTGGCCTGGGTCACTGCCGAGTTCATCGCCCAGACCCTGCCGCGCTTAGCGACGCGGTCTGCCGATCTGGCGTAGCCCCGCCGCCCCGCAACTAGGCCGGGCGCGAGCCCGCCAGACTGCGCGCCACCGCCTGCAGCAGGGGCTGCTTCTCGTCCTGCCAGCGCAGGTGACGCGCGGCGTGCTCGTAGGCGGCTTGCTGCATCCGCCGCAGCAGGTGGCGATCGCGAGCCAGGGGCCGTAGGCAGTCAGCCAGCCCGGCATCATCCCCAGCCACGTAGAATATCCCGGCCTGCGGAGCAACACTGTGGCGATTCCCTAGCACGTCGCTGGCACAGACGGCCAAGCCGGCTAGCTGATACTCATAGACCTTGCTCGAAGTGGTGTATACGTAGCTCAGGCAGAGCGGTGGGTGCACTGCCAGGCCGACCTCGGCGCCATCGGCCACGGCGGCGCTCACCAGTGCCTCGGCTCCGGGTACGGGCGGTGCGATACGCACAGCTGCCTGCAGGCCCAGCGACTCGATCCGTGCGCGCAGGGCCCGCTCCTCATGGGCTAGCAGGCCGCCGCGCAGCGTCAGCCCGACCTCAAGCTGTCCCGGGCCGGGCTGCCGCAGGCGCTGCAGCGCACGCAGCAGATCATCGACCCCGTGCTGCGACAGGCCAACGTGCGCGCCCTGATAAAGCAGGTGCAGCGAGCCCTCCCGGCCGAGCGGCCGCTCGCTAGGTGGCGGCAGCGACTCGCTCGCCAGGTGCTGCGGCAGGTTGCGCACAACGCTGGGAGGGGGCAGGCGATAGCGCTCCGCCAGATCGGTCGCGAGGAGCTGGTTTACCGTCAGCACGGTTGCCGCCTGAGCGACAAAGTGCCCTTCCACGCAGGCCCGCGCCTGCCGCTGCTCGGCACCTAGCTCGGGGTATTCGTCGACGTAGACCTCGTGTGCATCGTAGATAAACGGCACGCGCAGGATCGCGGCTGCCCAGGCCGCCGCCGGCAGCGTGTCCAAGTCATTGGCATAGATGATCTGCGGTCGCTGTCGCAGCGTCGCCAAGGCTAGCTCGGGCGCCGATGTCGCTACCGAAAGCCCTGCGAGCTGGGCCTGGACCAGAGCCGCCAGAAACCCGCTCGCATCGCTCGGTAGCCAACGCGACAGCCCCAAAAAGGCCGCGTGCGCGAGCCGCTGCCGCGCCGCCGACTGCAGCCAGCGCAGCCTCGGCACGAGCCCGATCCGCCGTCGATCGATGCGCTGATAGTGCCAGGGCGGCGAGCCAGTCCAACCACTTGCACTAGGTGCCCCTGCCCCGCTCGGCGGGTCGGCGCGATCGTTGGGGCCGATGACGCCGATCACCGTCACGTCGTATCCCGCCTCGACCAGCGTGCTGGCGTGGCGACGCACCCGCCCATCGTAGGTGATGGGGTTAGCGACTAGGACGACGATGCGAGGCGACCTTCGCACGGGCGAATGATAGCGTCCCCCCACGACCGCGTGATATTTCTCTGCTTACTTCGATGAGCACTGTCAGCCCTCCTCCGCCCGCAGCACCTGCCACCTCGCCCCCCTCGGGCCAAGGCCCGGCGGCAGCCGCGCTGCCCACCCTGAGCATCTTTGACTCGCAGCAGCAGAAGAAAGTGCCGCTTGTGCCGTGCACGCCGGGCGAGGTGCGGATGTACGTCTGTGGGCCGACGGTCTACAACCTGTTTCACATCGGCAACGCCCGGCCGCTGGTGGTCTTCGACGTCGTCGCTCGTCACATGCGGGCTCGCGGCTATCGCGTGACCTTCGTCCGCAATATCACCGACGTGGACGACAAGATCATCCAGCGCGCGACGGAGCTGGGCGAAGAGCCATCGGCCTTTGCCGCCCGCTTCACCGACGAGTATCACCGCGACTACAGCGCGCTCGGCTGCTTGCCCCCCGACATCGAGCCGCGCGCCACCGGCCACATCCCCGAGATGCTGACGCAGATCCAGCAGCTTCTCGATCGCGACCTGGCCTATGTCGTCGACGGCGATGTCTACTATTCGGTCAACCACTTCGCCGGCTATGGCGAGCTGTCGCGGCTGCCGCGCGAGGAGCTTTTGGCCGGGGCACGCAAAGAAGTCGATGGCCGCAAGCGCGATCCCGCCGACTTCGCGCTGTGGAAAGCCGCCAAGCCGGGTGAGCCTTCCTGGGATTCGCCGTGGGGACCGGGGCGTCCGGGCTGGCATATCGAGTGCTCGGCGATGTCGGAAAAGTACCTCGGCCCGACCTTCGATCTGCACGGCGGCGGCATCGATCTGCGCTTCCCGCATCACGAAAACGAGCGCGCCCAAGCCCAGGGCGTCCACGGGCCGTCGTCGTTTTCGCGCTACTGGATGCACAACGGCTTCGTCGGCTTCCGCTGGGTGCACAACGAGCAGGTGATGGCCGAGGGCAGCAAGATCGCCAAGTCGGACCTGGCGATGCGGCCGCTCTATCACGCCTTCGTCGCCCGCACCTGCATCGAACGGCACGGCGGCGAAGCCGTCCGGCTGTGGCTCTTGACGACGATCTATCGCAACCCCATCACCTTCGACGTCGACATGGCGCCTCCCGGTGCAGCGACGGGCGAGACTGGCGCGACGGCCCCGGTGCGGACGCCTGGCCTGGAAGAAGCCGAGCGACGGCTGGAGTATGGCTACCTGACGATGCAGCGCCTGGATGAAGCCCTAGCGGTTGGCAAGCCGGTCGCTGAGGGCACGATCTGGAGCGACGCTGCCGGCTGGCTCGATCGCTTGCTAGCGGCGCTCGACGATGACTTCAACACCCCGGTGGCGCTGGCCGAGTGGCAGGAAGCGCTGAGCCTGGCCAACCGCGTCCTCGACGGAAAAGTCGCGCCACCGCTGGCCAAAGATGTCCGCCGCCGCACCCTGGAGCGCCTGCGCGCCGATCTGCGAACCGCGGGTCGCGTCCTGGGCCTGCTGGAGAGCGATCCAGCGACGTACCTTCTGTCGCACCGCGGTCGCCGCATCGCAGCCCGTGGGCTCGATGCCGCGCGCATCGAGAGCCTGATCGCCGAGCGCGAGACCGCTCGACGGAGCAAAGACTTCGCCCGCGCCGACAGCCTGCGGGGCGAGCTTGCCACCCTCTTCGTCGAGGTCATGGATACCCCGGCCGGACCGCGCTGGCGCGTGCAGGACTAGACGAGATGAGCAGCCCCCCCCCGGGACCCGGCAGCGCCCAGAGCTCAGACAGCCCTCCCCGTGAGAGCGGCCAGCACTCCAGCAGCAGCGGCATCCCGCGACCGAGCACCCTGCCTGTCACCCTGCCCGTCCACGCCTACGCCTTCGCGACGACGTTCCGCCTGCGCGAGCTGGCCAGCATCTTTAACCCCGACGCCGGAGCCGGCGAGACCCTGCTGGAAAAAGACTGCCTGGCGGTCGTCCTCGATCGCGCTCAGGCTTCGCGGCTGCGCATCGTCGTGCTCTTCGACTTCGGCGCGGTGGTGTTCATCGGCATTGACTCGGCCCAGCGCGACAAGTTCATCAAAGACATCACCGAGCGCGTCGGTCCCGAGCCGCACGCGCCGCTGACCGAGGAATTCCTGCTGGAGGTCGGTCCCGGCGCACCTTTGCAGGTCAAGTTCGACCGCGTCGTCCTCCACGAGCCCACCTTGCCCGCCCTCAAGCTGGTCAGCCTGCTGCTCGCGCAGTCGGTGGCTATGGATTACTACGACGAGGATGTCCAGGGCATTCAGCGCCGCAGCGACGACATCACGTTCAGCATGCGCACCGCCGGCCGGCTGCCGGGACGGGTTGGCGATCTCGTCCGCTTCATTGGCACCTGCATGGAGACTAAGAACGACATCATCGCCACCCTCGCCCTGTTCGATAAACCCGATTCGACCTGGGAAGATGCCGAGCTCGATCGCCTGTACAACGCGCTGCGCGCCGAGCTGGAAATCGACGATCGCTTCCGCGCGCTAGAGTCAAAGCTGCGTATGATTCAAGAGAACCTGGTGCTGCTCGTCGACCTCACGCAGCACCGCAGCACCTGGCGCCTAGAGATGACGGTGGTGGTGCTGATCCTGTTCGAGGTCCTCATCAGCCTGTGGCAGTTGGCAAACGGTCGTGCGCACCTCTGATCATCCCCCCAAGAGTCCCGAGCTCGATCGCTCGCGCCTCGTCGTCGATGTGGTCATCCCGGCCCTCAACGAAGAGGCGACGGTCGGGCAGGTGGTGCGCGCGATTCTGACCTGGGCGAAGCAGCCCGGTCAGAGCCTGCGTCAGGTGATCGTCGTCGACAACGGCTCGACCGACAGCACGGCGGTAGTGGCCAAGGCCGCCGGGGCAGTGGTCATCGAGGAGCGGCAGCGTGGCTATGGGGCCGCCTGCCTGCGTGGCCTGCAGCACCTAGCCAAGGGCGAAGTCGCGCCCGATGCCGTGGTCTTCCTCGACGCCGATGGCTCCGACGAGGTCAGCGATCTCGGCCACTTGCTGGACGCCTTGGCCCAGGGTGCCGATCTGGTGATCGGCTCGCGCACACTCGGCAGCGTTGAGCCGGGCTCGCTACAGCCCGCCCAGCGCGCCGGCAATGCCGTCGCCACGTCGCTGATTCGCGTCGTCTATGGCCAGCGCTACACCGACCTGGGCCCCTTCCGAGTCATTCGCTATCCCGCGCTGCGCGCGCTCGGCATGAGTGATGCTGGCTACGGCTGGACCGTCGAGATGCAGGTCAAAGCGGTGCGCCGCGGTCTGCGCATTACCGAGGTTCCTGTCCACTACCACCGTCGGCAAGGCGGTGAGTCCAAGATCTCGGCGACGATGAAGGGAACGGTCCAGGCCGGCGCCAAGATCCTCTACACCATCCTCCGCCACTCGACGCAGCGCTAGCCGCCCCCCGCCCGCGCCTACTCCAGGTACACCCGCACGTTCTTGAGGCTGTAGACCGGAACGAAGGGAAACAGCACGGGCACGCTGCGAACGTAGTCCTGGTAGTCGGCATCCTGCCCGTAGCGCGCGTCTTGCGAGCGTTCGAGTCGCCGGGTCGATCCCATCATGATGAGCACGATGCAGACGAGCCCCAAGAGCGACAGGATCCACTGCCCGAGGTGTCCGAAGGCCGCCACGCCGGCAACCCACGAGCCCACCCACACCACGATCTCGCCGAAGTAGTTGGGGCAACGAACGACGCGATAGAGGCCCACGTCGCAGAAGCGCGTCGGGTTGGTCGCTTTGAACGCGGCTTTTTGTCGATCGGCCAGCGTCTCAAGCAGCAGGCCGCCGTAAAGCAGGGTCACCCCGAGCAGGCGGGGCAGCCAGGCCACCTGGCCTTCCCGCAGCGCCGCCGCCGCATAGAGCCCAGGGCTAAACATCGCGACGTACAGGAACGAGACCGCCAGCCAGATCGCCACCTTCTTGGCTGCCCCGAGGCCGGCTCCTCGCTGCTGTACGTCGGCTTTTTCGCGGCGGTAGGACGGCTGCCGCTCGCGCGAGACGAGGTATCCGCCCAGCCGCAGCCCGTAGACTGCTGAAGCCTTGCTGAGCCAATACTTCAACAAGCTCCTAGCGCTGCGCACCGACCGCGCGTCCTGCGCTGCGCCGTGGTTACTGGTGGTGGCAGAACAGGCAGCCGGTGGGCTGGTTGGCGTAGACCATGCGGAAGGCGGAGCCGTCCTGTCCCAGGTCGGCGAAGGTCTTAAGGAAGGCGTCCAGGTGATCGTGGGCGTCTTGCGCCACCGCCCGATACGGCCAGCGATCCGCCCCCGGAGCGTTCAGCGCCTCTCGCAGGTAGCGCCCCGCCTTGTCGCGCTCGCCGACGCGGGCATACGCCTCGGCGAAGTGGTAGCTGAGCCCCGGGCGAGCGTAGGGGGCATGGAGGGTGTTCTGGGTGCAAAAGTCGACGCCCTCGCAGCGCCAGTCATCGAGGAGCTTGGCGGTGCGCTGGGGAATGCCGGTGCGCAGCGGGAAGCCAATCGTCGTGCCGCTCAGCGACAGGGTGTTGCCCAGCCGGTTCTTGTCCACATTGGCGAAGCCGCGGTCAGCCAGCGCCACGGCCCGGTCCCAGTCCTCGAAGATGGCGGGGATGGCCATCTCCATGGTGTCGGTCCAGGGGGCGATGATGCCGTTTTCGGGGTCCAGCCGCGACGCCTCGCGAAACTCGCTGACCACCAGCGTTTCTGAGCCGATGGCGTACTGGCTCTGCTGGTTCTCGAGGGCCATGGCCAGGCGAAGCTGTCCCAAGCGGAAGTGCAGGCGCGAGCCGGCATGGGGATCCGAATCGACCGGGAGGCGGCGAATCAGCTCGATCATCATCGCCTCGGAGGCCTGTCGCGGCGCCAGATCAGCCTGGGTGAAGACGCGCCAGAACAAGCGCTCAGAGCACGCCTCGGCAGCCCCTAGCTCGTCGTGGGTGCAGGCGGTCTCCGGGTCGGTGCCACAGCCGGCCAGGGTCGCGGCCAAGGTCGCCACAGTCAGGGATCGTGTCAGCCACATCGTCATCGTGTGCTTCCTTCTGCCAATCACAGCTTGGGAATGACGGCGTTTAGGACCAGGTTTAGGGTCACGTCGGCTTCCATCGGCAGGCTGACCTTGATCCCGCCGATGCCCTCCAGCGTCACCAGGTCGCCCGCGTCCGGCCCTGGGCTGGGCGGCATGGCGGTGCGGTTGTCGTCGAGGAAGGCCAGGACCTGACGTTCCTTGGCGCTCGGCGCGATGCCTTCGATGCGATACGACACACGGGCGTCGGCAGCGGCCAAGTCAGCCTCGTCGATGACGGTCCGGCCGACCAGCACGGCTTTTTTGCTATCGACCACCGGGTTGCCCTCAAAGAGCGCGATGTACAGCGGCCCCTTGCCACCCGCCTTGGGCATCGCGGTGCGAGTGATGCTGCCGGACAGCCTGACCCCTCCGGCCTGTGCCCCCTGGTCTGGGGCACTGCTCGGCGCCATGTCGGCCGCATCCGTGCCCTCTTCGATGACAGTCTGCGAGCCCTGACAGCCCGCCAGCAGAGCAGCGAACAAAACCTGCTGCGCGATCGTGTTTTGTGACATCTAAGGCCTCTCCGCAAAACGTGCGGCTGCTTTATAGGCCGCAGCCGCACGCAATGGAAAGCAGAGCCTTGGCCGGCAAGCGGTTGCGCCCCGCGTCTTCACCGATCGCGCAAGCGGCAGGCTGCGGTGCTGACGAGCCAGGCGCAGCTAGGCCGGATCGACGCCCGTAAGCTCGGCGCTGCTGAAGCTCGGGGGCGAGCGCCCCGATGGCGGAATGGCATCGCGCGCCGCACGCAGGCAGGCCGAAAACACCGGGCGAGGCACCATCAAGCGTCGCAGCAAGCGGGCCAGCATCTCGACGCCGCCTTCGACCTCCTCGGCGACGACATCGGTAGCGCCGATACGCAGCAGGTAGTCGCGCTCGCCCAGATAGCGCGCTCGCGTCAGGATCGGCACGCCGGGGGCGATGCGACGCGCCGAATCGGTGACACGCTGCGCGGCGCTGGGATCGTTCATGAGCAGCACCAGGGCCCGCGCCTCGCTCAAGTGCGCATGCCCCAGCGCTTCCAAGCTGGTGGCGTCGGCGTAGTACACCGGCTCGCCACCCGCACGGGCCTGCCGCACGACCTCAGCGTTGAGCTCCAGGACGACATAGGGCAGCTCGGCGCGACGCAGCGCTCCTGCAACCAGGCGCCCGGCGACCCCGTAGCCAACGATCACCACGTGATCTTTGACCGCTCTGTGGTTTTGCTGGGCCTCGGCGTCGGCCTCGTCGATGCTGCGGGCGCCCAGCCGACGCGCCAGCGGGCCAAGCAGGCGCTCACCAGCCGTGATGTGCGGCGCGATCCCGACGAGGGCGGGCGTCAGGAACATGCTCAAGATGCCGGCCGCCAGAAGCTGTCGCGAGCTCTCGGCATCGATGACGCCGGCCCCTTCGCCGAGCTTCACCAGCACAAATCCGAACTCGCCGAACTGCGCGAGCCCAACGCCAGCCAGCCAGGCTACGCGCGCCGGAAAGCGCATCAAGAGCGCCGCCAGCGTCGCCAGCACCCCCTTGCCGACCAGAAAACCGATCAGCAGAAGCGCCACCGTCAGCGGATGCGTAAGCGGCACGCGCACGTCGAACAGCATGCCCAGCGAGACGAAAAACAGGCTGACGAAGGCATCGCGCAGCGGCAGCATCTCGCCCATGGCGCGGTGGCTGTATTCGGTGTCCGCAACCACCATGCCGCCCAGAAACGCGCCAAGCGCCAGCGACAGCCCGACGAGCGAAGTCAGCCACGCCGTGCCGATGCACAGCGCCAGCACGGCCAGAAGAAAGATCTCGCGACTGCGGCTGGCATCGACCCACGACAGCACCCGCGGCACCAAAAGCCGCGCGATGGCCACCGTCGCCACCACCACCACCGCCGCCTTACCTAGCGCAAGCGCCACCGCATACAGCACATCGCCCCCCGACGTCGCGCTGCCCAAAAGCGGAACGATCAGCACCATCGGCACGACGCACAGATCCTGAAAGATCAGCGTACCGACGATGAAGCGGCCGTGCGGCGCATCTAGCTCGCAGCGCTCGGCGAGGAAGCGCAGCACGATGGCGGTGCTCGACATCGCAAACACGAAGCCGTAGAGCACGCTGCGTCCAACGGGCTGATGGAAAAAAACGCTGACCGCCAGCGTCACCGCCGTCGTCAGCAGCACCTGGGTCAGACCGCCGAGCGCAACGCTGCGAAAGATGTGGCGCAGGCGGGCCAGCGAAAACTCAAGGCCGATGGTGAAGAGCAGAAGCACGACGCCAAGCTCGGCCAAGATCTCGATCGATCCGGTCGAGCGCACCAGGCCCAGGCCCTGCGGCCCAACCAGCGCACCGACGAGCAGCAGGCCCGCGACGGTCGGCAAGCGCAGGCGGGCCAGAATGAGCGTAATCACCACACCCAAGCCAGCGATTAACGCCAGCTCATCTAGAAACGGAATGTGACCCATGGATGTCTCCCTTTCTCTTGCGAGTGACTGGCCGGGTCGCGGCAAGTCGCGGTGGGGTTGTCGCCGCGCGAGGCATCCCTGCGACGACAACCTGCCCTGCCAGGTTGGAGATCAGCCGGTGCGGTAAGCCGGCCGGCCCTCAGAACGAGAGCGCGGCACTGGGATCACCGCCCGGGAAGACTGCGTTCAGCCCGCCGCCGCCGCTGCGAACCCTTCGCAGGACGGCCCCGTCGGGCGCTTAGCAGTTCATGTTGGTGACGACGAGCAGCACCAACATGAGGAGCCCAATCGCGGCGAGCGGCAGGCTGCCGCGACTCGCGCTAGACCCCGACTCGGGCTGGCTGGACGCCGGCCCGGAATGTTCTGTCGACATAGAATTCTCCCTCTGGTGCCTAGGCACCGTATGAGCTGCAGAAAGGAACGAGGGGACCTACGCGACGGAGGGGGGAGCCCGCGCACGGGCCGCGCTGGAGCACACCCCCCAAAGGAGGGGCGGCGTCAGCCCATGGGCGATCGTGGCTTGCGGTAGCGTGATGCGTGGCGGCGGCGGCGGGAGCAGACCGAGGAGCGCGGCTTTGCCCGTGGACTGGCGCGGCGAACCGCCCTTTCGCTCGGGGTGCAGGGTCTGACGGCTGCTGACCGCTTGGATGGCCAGCGACTGCTCGCCGGAAAGCAGCCGCTGAGCGCCTCGCGGAGCCCAGTCGGCGCGCACCCCGGGCGTCGTCATCAGCGC
The DNA here is from genome assembly GCA_937952145.1 of uncultured Myxococcales bacterium. Lineage (GTDB taxonomy): Bacteria > Myxococcota_A > Polyangia > Palsa-1104 > JAEUJZ01 > JAEUJZ01. The sequence goes on along the minus strand of CALFYE010000222.1, from coordinate 20,453 downwards.
GATGACGCACAGCCACAGGAGTGCAAGACGACGGATCATCCAGAGACACCTTGTTCGAGAGCAGGCGGTGGAAGCAGCCTGGCTTGCGCCCTCGCGGGAACGAGCCTGACAGGACTTTATGACGCTAGCACGCCGCGCTGCGCGAACGTACGGCCGCATTTTTGGGGCCGGCGATGCGCTGACCTACTCGTCGGGCACTGCACCGCGAATACGGATCGGCGACCGTCAGATCTTGCTGGAGTTCGACGAGCCGGAAGAAGCCCGCTTGCGCAGCGCCGCCCGGCTGGCGGGATCGCCGCGCTTTTCGTAGTAGGCGTCGAGCTTGTTGATGCCGCTCACCACCAGGGGATGCCGTCGTCCACGCGACAGCTCAGCCAGACGCACGCCGCGTCGCAGGAGCTTTTCGGCGAGCTCCAGCTCACCGCTGGCTTGCGCGATCTCGCCAAGCAGGTAGAGGCTGCCGATGACGCGGTCATCGTAGGGTCCCTTGACGTCGCTGAGATAAGCCACGCCGCGCGACGCGACACAGGTGGCCAGCGTGGTCTGTTTGTGCGCGGCATAGACACGCGACAGGCGGACGCAGGTGTTGCCCGAGAGCGCGATTGGCGGCCAGCCCGCGCTGTTCCAGATGCGATATGCCGAGGCCAGCGATGACTCCGACTCATCCAGCTGCTCCGACTCTTGCTGCAGCGAGCCGAGAAGATCGAGCAAGCGGGCGCGATGGGGATGGTCGGGGTCCAGGGTCGTGTCGGCCTGAGCAAGGGCCTCGCGCACCTTGACAATCGCCTCGGTGTACTTCTCGTCCCCGCTCAGATCGAGCGCCTCTTGCATCAGCTTCCCGACCGCGGCCGGTAGCTCTTCGTTGAGGCGCAGTGCGGACGGGCTGGGCGTCCGCTTGCTGGCCTCGGGACAGCCGTACATATCGACGTAAACCTGCTCGGCGCCACCCGGGCAGGGCACTTCGTAGCGATCGATGATGTGGTGCTGGCTGTTGGGACCGACATTGCCACGTCGCGCCGCCCCGCCGGCTCCGACGTTGCCGTCGAGGGGATTGCTGCCATCAGCACAGCGATAAATGCCCGCGATGAAGGCGTAGCTGTCACGTGGCCCGCAGCGCATGACCGGGTTTTCTTTGCTGCTGCCGGCTGGTTCATCGCGGCCGTCCAGCGGCCAGTCCTCAAGCGCCGGGAAGCTGGTGCTGCCCGTCAGAGGACTCGGTGCAAAGTCCGTCGCCGAACACTCAACGAGCGCTGCGGCAGGCGCCGCGCCCGAACCGACGGAAGGGCGCTGAGGGGCGACCGGAGCCGCCGCCTTCTTCACCGCGACCGAGCCGGTCCCCGTCGTAGCCGCCGGACCACACGCCGCAGCCCAGGTAAGCGGACCCAGCACCCCCAGCAGACGAAGGCCCACCCCAGACAGCAAAGTGATCTTCATCACATAAATTTATCACTTACACTGCCCCCCTGCCTTCGCTCCATCGCCGGCACCGTACGTCGGCACAGACACCTCGTTCCCCTCTGCAACAGGCGCAGACTGGGTGGCGATGGGCGATGACTGACTAGTTGGGCTTCGTGCTGGGCTGGGCGGGGGCGGGAGCGGTGGGCGGCGTCGAGGCGCTGCCTTCGCCGACTGGCGTGCCGGGGCTTAGCTCACCAGCCTCGGGCGTGATGGTCTCGGGCTGGCCGATGCGCTCGCAAAACTCGCCGTAGTCACCACTGCAGCGGTAGCTCGCGCGTCGATTGCATCCCATCGCACGATAAAAATCTTTTGCGGTCTTGTCTGGCTGCTCGACTTTGACCTGATCCTTCGGGCAGCGGAACTCCGCAGCGAAGCGATCTACGACTGTCTGCGGCCGCAGGAAGCATCCTGCGACGGGAAGAAGCCAGATAAGCACCCCAGAGAACAACAGTGACTTGAATGACATAAAAACCTATCGTAGCCAAATTTTCTGTTTCGGATAGGGCCTTTTTTCGCCCGATCTGAGCTAGCTACGGCGAAAGCGGTTTGAGCCGCGGCCGCAGGATGACGAGCGGCTGCAGCATGGAGTTGCAGATGTAGAGGTGGACGGGCTCTCCGTCGAAGACCGCGCCCTCGGCCGACAGGGCCAAGAGCTGGAGAGCGGCGCGCGTCTCGCGATCGATGTGCTCGCGGCGGGTGTAGGGCGTGCTGATGCGGATCTCGTAGCTAGAGGCGGCGGCGCGGCTGCGAGCGCTCGGCGAGCGGCGGATCTGCACCAGCCCCTCGCGCTCGGCCAGGCCAAAGCGGCGCAGGAAGCGAGCGGTCGAGCGGGCCTGGGTTTCGGTCACCGGCTCGTCGTAGTAAAGCTGCAGTGGACCGTCGCTGACCCGCTTGCCCATGCCGACCCCGAACAGCCAGCGCAGAGCAAACGAGGGCAGGCTCTCGGGCATCGCATCTTCTTCATAGGCATTGCCGGCCACGGCGTCCGACGGGGTCGGGTTGCAGGCCGTCGCTGAGCCTGCCGTCAGCAGCCCCAGCAGAGGGAATAGCAGGGCCCTATTAGCCCGTCGTCGGTCTTTGCTATGCGCGGTCTGTGCAGCCATCCCAACCCCTGCCGCCGCGTCACCATCACGCGGATGCCGCGCCATTTTAACACGAAAAATTTATGTAATTTCAAATGCATTTTCACCGTTCGCCGTCGCTGTCTACGACTCCGTGGCGATCCCGACGCGCCCCGCGACCGGGTCCCCCCCGGCCAACCGGTTCCCCTTCAGTCCCCCTCCGGTCGCTTATAGGTCGATGCGCTCGTAGCGGCACAGGGCGACCAGTGCCTCTTCCATCAGGCGGCGGGCCCGGCTGGTCTCGCGATACAGCTTGGCGTGCATGGCGGCGTCGGCGGCGTCACTGTTTTCGCACTTCTTCGAGTACTCCTCGAAGGCGGCCAGGCTGGAAACCAGCTCAGCCATATGGTTCGGGCACTCGCAGCGCACCGACGAGGTGATCTCTTGCAGACGACCGAGCTGCGCCTGGCTAAACAGGCGGGCCGCGCCGACGGGCAGCGGCGCACCAAAGTCATCGTCGCCACCGATCATGCGCGACCGCGGTCCACTCGGCGTCGCCACAGCAGACGATGCTGCGGATGAAGACGCTGACATCACGGCGGACGATGACTGCCCCACAGGAGACGGCGGCGCGGGCACCGCTGCTGAAGACGAGGTCACCGCGGGTACAGATGACGACAGGGCCGCGGGATGGATGGCCGGCACGTTCCCGCTCAGCCCCGCGGACGGCGTCTCGCTGGGCTGCAGCTTGTCGCGCACGAGCAGGCTCAGCATGTTCAAGCGCAGAGCGGCCAGTGACAGGGGCGTCTTGATGACGCGCGTGCGATCGCCGGTGACGGCCAGCTGGCGCAGCTTGTCGCGGGGCGCAAACGAATAGAGCACCAGCACCAGCTCCGCCCCGGTGAGCGCCATCAGCGCATCGAGCTCGCTACGACGCGCCTCACCCCCCGAGGCGATCTGCGCCAGATCGATCGCCAGCACCTGCGGGCGCAGCGCCGGAACGCGCAGCTTGAACTCGGAAAGCGAGCTACCGCTCCACACGACATCGATGCCCGATAGCTCCGCCGGCGGCCCCGAGGAGCCCTGCTGGACACTGCGCAGCTGAGCGCTGAGGTGTTCACTCAAGACGGCAATTCGCACCATGTTCACTCTCCCCGGCAGTCAGGATATCGCCTAGTGCGACCAAGCTGCGGACTGATCTAGGGCTTCGATGCCGGCGCGTCGCCACCTGCATCGGGGCGCCAAGCGCCGGCGGCCAAGCCTGCAGATCGCGACGCAAATTGCCCCGGCGAATCCAGTACACTGACTGCACGATGTCGCCTCCCCCCGACCGCACTCCTGCCCAGCCCCCCCAGGCCAAGATCATCCGTGGTACCGGCCCCGGCAAGTCGAACCCCATCGAGACCTGGCGCATTGAAGCGGGCACCTCGGTCTGCGAAGTCGCGCCCTCGCGCGGCGGCATCGTCACTCGCTTTTCCGTCGATGGCGACGAGATCCTGTACATGGACGGGGCCACGCTGCGCGACCGCAGTCAGAAGGTGCGCGGCGGGATTCCCGTCCTCTTTCCGATTGCCGGCGCGCTCAGCGGCGATCGCTTCACCATCGGAGGTCGCAGCTACGCCCTGCGCCAGCACGGCCTGGCTCGGCAGGCCGCCTGGTCGGTGCACAGCGTCGGGGGAGCCCGCCTCGTCTTGGAGTTTCGCAGCACGCCCGCGACCCTGGCCAGCTTCCCCTTCGACTTCATCTATCGCCTGGCCATAGATATCGAGCACGCCGGCTATCGCTCCCTGGTCCTCGACAGCGAGTTTGAAAACTGCGGCCGCGAGCCGATGCCGCTGCACCACGGCTTCCACCCCTACTTCCAGGTCGCCGACGCCGCCAAGCCCCGCACCCGCGTCGATATCCCGGCCAAGCGCCTGCTCGACAACCACACCGGCGAGCGCGGCGACTGGCGCGGCGAGATCGACTACTCGGCCAGCATCCAGGACCTGCACCTCAGCGAGCTACACGGCAACACCGTCACGCTCGACATCCCCGGCAAGCCGCGCCGCACCCTGACCTTCAGCGAGAGCTACTCGCAGATCGTGGTGTGGACCACCGCGCTCAAAGACTTCATCTGCATCGAGCCCTGGAGCGCCCCCGCCGACGCCCTCAACTCCGGCATCGGCCTGCACACCGTCGCCCCCGGCGAGATCCACCGCGCTTCGTTCACGATCGCGGTCTAGACCGCGAAAGCCATCGCACTGCCGTCCCCCCGTCCGGCCGGGCGCTTTCGCTATGGAACCGGCACGCCGAGGTGGGCCAGCTCCTGCGTCGAGAAGAAGAAGGCGATCTCTTTGCGGGCGTTCTCCGGCGAGTCGCTGCCGTGGACGGCGTTCTTCTCGATGTTCTCGCCGAACTTGGCGCGCAGGGTACCCGGGGCGGCCTTGGTGCTGTCGGTGGAGCCCATGACCTCGCGGTACTTGACGACGGCGTCCTCGCCTTCGAGCACCATGGCGACGATCGGACCCGACGACATGAACTCGGTCAGCTGACCGAAGAACTTGCGCTCGCGGTGCACGGCATAGAACACCTGGGCCATCTCCTTGGTGAGCTTGGTCAGACGGAACGCCACCGGCTTGAGACCGCTCGCCGCGAGGTCAGCGAGGATATGGAACTGGTGGCCCTTGCTCACTGCGTCGGGCTTGATCATGCCGAGGGTGTATTCGATCGCCATGGTGGACTCCTTCTTGTGTAGGTACGTGTTGTTGAGGAAGTGGGATGGCTCGCGACGTCGCGAACCCCAGTGTCGTGGCGGCGAATCATGCCAGGTTCCGTCGCCAGATCAAGAAGCCTGCAGTAAGCGGGAAGCGTGGGGATCAGGGCTGGGCGGGCGCTGCCCCTGGGCTCGGCGGACTGGGCTTGAAGGCTCCCATGGCAGCGACGAGGAGCCCCTTGGTCTCAAGCCGCTCGGCGCACAGCGCAAGGGGGGCCTGATAGGGACCGGCGCGACAGATCAAGTAGGGCTCTAGCTCGTTCAGGCTGACCTCGCCGAGGCGCTCGAAGCGACCGTCAGCCGCGACGATGATCGCCGCCGGAGCCCGACGCTCGCTGGGGTTGTCCGCTCCCCCACCTTGCTCGGGCAGAAACTGAACGCGCAGGCGTGGGCCACCTGGCCGCCGATCCTGCAGCAGGATCGCGCCCCCCGGCAGGATGTGCAGGCGGTTTTCCCCGACGCTGAGTACGGGCTGTTGCGCCGGCGGCGGAGCGATCTCTGAGCCGGCGGCAGGCAAGGCGCGGTCGAGCACCGCGTGGCGACGCAGGGTGGCCGTCTGCCGGCTGATGGCCAGGCTCGTGCCGTCGGTGCGCTCGATCAGCCAGGCCTCGTCTGTCACTTCCAAGCGGCGGATCGTTGCGGGCAAAGGCGGGACGTAGCTCAGCTCGGCGGCCGGTAGGGAATAGCCTCGCAGCTCACCGGACTGATACAGCGTAATCAGGCGGCCGTCGTCGAGGATCTCGGCATTCTCGACCCGCGGGCTCGCGGCCGGGGCGGGCAGTGAAAGGACGGTCGCGGCGCGACTTGACCCACGAGCTTGCGTGTCGAGAAGCAGCGGCAGCTTGCTGCCAAAAAACACGAATCGCCCATCGCCGCTCGTCGCCAGCGGGCCAAGCTGCGGCTCAGCCTGACGCCACAGCCCCGGCACTTTCAGGCAGCGTGGCGTCGAGCCGCGATCGGTGGCGCGATCACCGACGAGCAGGCAGATCTCACCGTCGGCGGGAAGCGGATCTAGGGCCCCCTCGCCCACCGCGGCAGTTCCCCAGCCGGTCGGAGCCGCGGTCCACAGCGCCCCACCGGCATCCAGCGGCAGCACCGATAGCGGATACGGCAGCCGCAGGGCTCGTCGACCCGCCGCCGCCGCCATCGCTGGAGCCAGTTCGATCACCTCAGCGTGCTGGGGCGGAAGCGATTTTTCCTCACTCCCGCGCTTGCCTGACGCCGCCTTGCTCTCGGCAAGCACCACCTGCCGGGCCTCGGACAGCAGCGAAAGCAAGAGCACCCCAGGCATCACACGCGGCAGCGGCACTGCGCGCGACAGCCGGTGTTCGACGACGTCCCACAGGCAGAGCAACGCGGGGCTGGCCAGCGTCGCCAAAAAGTGACGCTCGGGCGAGATCAGCCACGGTCGGCCGCGCCCGCTGGAATACCGCCCCCCCTGGCACTGCGCGACGGCCGCTTCGCCCGACGGGGCTGCTGGCACGGTGCGGGCAGCCGTCCCACCTGGGGGGAGCGCTGGTGTCTGCGGCCACTCCATCCCGCTGCTGGCGTCATAAAAGCGCGGCGGCTCGCCGGTGGGCAGGATGGCGATGGTGCCATCCGAGCGGCTGGTGTAGTCGAGCGGCTCAGCCGACAGTGCGATCTCGCCGTGGCGTTCGCCCCGCTCGCAGGCAAAGCTGCGCAGTCGGACCAGCGGGCAGGCCGGGCCGCTGCGCTCGCCACAGTCGAGAGCAAACAAGCGCCGACTGTCCGGGCTAAACGCGAAGAGCTCAGCGTGGCGGCGCTCGCCCAGCGCGAGAAAGTCGAGGCTGAGCGGTAATTCCAAGAGCAGCGCCCCAGTCGGCAGCGCGAACAAGCGCAGGATCTGATCGTCGGCGAAGCTGGCGACACGGCGGCCGTCCGAGCTGACCTTGATCTGGCGAATCGTCGCGGCGTGGCTTGGCAGTCGCAGCAGGCGGTAGCTCTGTCGCAGATCGACAGCCGAAAGCAGGCTGCCGTGCGCGATGGCCATGACACTGCCGTTCGCGGCCACGTCACTCAGAAGCTCGGCGCTGTCGTCGCTGACCGAGCTATCGCCGCTCTTGCCGACCCGGCCGCTGCTCACCGCCCAGCCGGCATCCATAAAACCTGCGGCGGGCTGCACGCTCAGCGAGCCGCCGAGCTTGGCCAAGGCCATCGCCAGGATGCGACGCGCACTCGCCATATCGCCTTCGCGGACCGCCAGGTCGGACGCCCACACCAAAAGATCCGGCGCGGTATCGGCGGCCGTTGAACCCCCTCGTCCGGCGGTAGCGGAAGGAGGCGCCGACGGAGCCCCGCCATCGACGCGCGCATTCGGAGAGCTGCCCGCCCCCGGGCTCGGGGACCAACCGCCACGGCAAGCCGAAAGACCGACCAAGCTCAGACTCAGGCTTAGGCCCCAGGCCAGCGAGCGCCCCCAGCGCGTGCTTCCGCGCACTACGTCCGTTCGCGGCGAGCCGAATCGCTCGTCTTGCCTTGCCCTTTGAGGCCACGCACCGCGCACCGATCCATAGTAAGCTGCGCGGCCGACCCGCAGCGGTCTTTCTCGTCCCAACCCCAGCAAAACCACCCGGTCGATCGCCCCTTGCGGGCAGTGTATTCGTCTCGACCCCACCGGCACCCCCTCTGTGCCTCCTCAGGATGTCCGCAATGTCTGCCGTGTCCCAGCCCAAGCCTAGCTCTGCCCAAAACCCTGCTTCTGACCGCTCCGCTGAGCACAGCCCACCGACGCAGCCTTGGCCGCAGCCGATCGTTGGCAGTCGCAAGATCTACGTGCCGGGCAGCCGCCCCGATCTACGCGTGCCGTTCCGCCGAGTTGAGCTGTCAGCCACCCAATCGCGCGGCGCCACGCAGCCCAATGCGCCGGTCGATCTGTATGACACAAGCGGCCCCTACAGCGATCCGCAGGCTCTTATCGATCTGCACGCCGGCCTGCCCGCCCTCCGTCGCCCGTGGGTGCTTGAGCGCGGCGATGTCGAAGAGTACGAGGGCCGCAGCGTGCAGCCCATCGACAACGGACGCCGCGCCGCCGATGGAAAGAGTGGTCGCGTCGCCGACGCCGAGCGCTTCACCGCCACCCGTCGCCCACTGCGCGCCAAGGCCGGCCGCAACGTCACCCAGCTGCACTACGCACGCGCCGGCCTGGTCACGCCCGAGATGGAATATATCGCCCTGCGCGAGGGCCTGCCCGTCGAGCTAGTCCGTTCCGAAGTCGCGCGCGGCCGCGCCATCATCCCCGCCAACATCAACCACCCCGAGTCCGAACCGATGATCATCGGCTCGCGCTTCCTGGTGAAGGTCAACTCCAACATCGGCAACAGCGCCGTCGCTTCGTCGATTCAGGAAGAGGTCGACAAGATGGTCTGGTCGACCCGCTGGGGTGCCGACACGGTCATGGATCTGTCGACCGGCCGCGACATCCACACCACGCGCGAGTGGATCCTGCGCAACAGCCCCGTGCCCATCGGCACCGTGCCGATTTATCAAGCGCTGGAAAAAGTCGCCGGCAAACCGGAAGAGCTGACCTGGGAGATCTTCCGCGACACGCTCGTCGAGCAGGCCGAGCAAGGCGTCGATTACTTCACCATCCACGCGGGCGTGCTCTTGCGCTATGTGCCGCTGACGGCGCGGCGCATGACCGGCATCGTGTCGCGCGGCGGCTCGATCCTCGCAGCCTGGTGCCTGGCCCATCACCGCGAGAACTTCCTGTACACGCACTTCGAAGAGATCTGCGAGATCATGCGCACCTACGACGTATCGTTCTCGCTCGGCGACGGGCTGCGGCCCGGCAGCATCGCCGATGCCAACGACGATGCCCAGCTTGCTGAGCTGAAGACCCTGGGCGAGCTCACCGAGATCGCCTGGCGCCACGACGTGCAGGTGATGATCGAAGGCCCCGGTCACGTGCCGCTGCACAAGATCAAAGAGAACGTCGACCTGCAGATGGAGCTCTGCAAAGAGGCGCCGTTTTACACCCTCGGCCCGCTGACCACTGACGTCGCGCCTGGCTACGACCACATCACCTCGGCGATTGGCGCAGCGATGATCGGCTGGTTTGGCACGGCGATGCTCTGCTACGTCACGCCGAAAGAGCACCTCGGTCTGCCGAACCGCGAGGACGTAAAGCAAGGCATGATCGCTTACAAGATCGCCGCCCACGCCGCCGACCTGGCCAAGGGTCACCCCGGGGCGCAGCGCTGGGATGATGCGCTGTCGAAGGCGCGCTTCGAGTTCCGCTGGCGCGATCAGTTTCACCTCGCCCTCGATCCCGACACCGCCATTGCCTATCACGACGAGACGCTGCCCGCTGAGCCGGCCAAGACGGCGCACTTCTGCTCGATGTGCGGGCCGAAGTTCTGCTCGATGAAGATCACGCAGGACGTCCGCGACTACGCCGAAAAAGTCGGCGAGGGCACCCAGGCCGAAGACGGCACGCTCGAAGTCACGCGCGGCCTGCAAGAGAAGGCCAGCGAGTTCCGCCGCCGCGGTCTGCAGCTTTACAGCGAGTAGCCTCGGTTAGGGCGCCACCGTCGCCACCGTCAGCCGGTATCGCCCGACGTAACCCGATGGGCTGCTGATGGCGGCGCAGGCGCTGGCTCCCGCGGCAAGGCTCGCTTCCTGTTGCACCGGCCGCGCCGGAGCAAGCGCCGCCTTGCAGTCCCCGCCGAGCAGCGTCACGGCGAGTGGCAGCCCCGTCGCTCCGCCCAGTCCCTGCCCCGGCCGCGTCGCCTTGACGTAGAGCCGCAGCGCCGCCGGCGCGACCAGCCGCAGGTAGTCGATATCGCCTGCCGCATCGATCGCGCCGTCCTCGGCGACATAGGCGCGATCCAGAGTCAGGGTCGCAAGCGGCGTGCTTGGCGTGTCGGGCGGGCGGCTCTCGACGGCGCTTAGCCGGCTTCCGGGCTGCAGCGACAGCGTCAGGTCGTAGGCGTAGTCAGCACCCCCGCCCAGGCTGGCGGCAAAGACGGCCAGAAAGCGGTCGCCGGCTGCGGGCAACCACGCCAGCGCCGCCTGGCTGCCCGTAGTTCCACTAGGTGCGGCGAACGAGGCGTACCAGAAATCTCCGTCGGCAAAGCGCCCCGAAGCGGGAGCCACGGCGCCCGCCAGCGCGAAGCCAAGCAAAGATCCGGATGTCGCGAAGCGCAGTACGGCAATCTGCGCATCGGCGGGGTTGGTAAAGCGGTACAGGTTGCTCGCGCGCGGACTCGGCAGGGTCTCGGCGCGCAGGGGCATCCCGGGAACCAAGGGCGTCGCCAGGCGAGGCACGACAAGCGGTGGATGCGCCGCGTCGCTGGCAACCGTGTACAGCGTGGTCCCCGCCGGGCTCGGGCGAAAAAACGCCAGGCTCAAGGACAGCGGACCGGCTGGCGCCAAGGCGTCCACCAGGCCGGTCGCGTTGAGCCGCGTGCTCCCCGACAGCGACGAAATCCACAGCACTCGCAGGTCGCCCCGCAAGCTCGGCTCGCCCAGGAAAGGCTGCTCGCGATCGAGCGGACGCAGCCCGATATCGAACAAGCCACCGCTGCTCACCACCGGGCTCGTGGCCGCGGCATCGACGAACAGTCCGCGGGTCGGCGCCGGCGGTCGCACCGTCGAAAGCGGCTCGACCCGATTCCCGGTCTCTGGCTCGCTCAGGCCGCAGCCCGGGGCGATGGCCACGAGCACAAGCCCGATCCGCGATAGCCCACCGCGTGCCATCCCGCCGCCCCTCATCGAAAAAAACGATCGCCAAGTCTTCATGGCTTCTGGCTACCAATTCACGGCGGCGAGGGCGTCGATGCGGCCATAGCCGAAGGTGGGATTAGGCACGAAGTCGCTCGACATGCCGCCGCAGACCTCGGTGGCGCGCAGGCCGATGCTGGGTACGGCGGACGCGCGCAGGATCGCCTTGGTCGCCTCGATCTGCCGCTTTAGTCCCGGTCGCGCCGACCACAGCAGCGCCACCACGCCGACGACGTGCGGCCCCGCCATCGAAGTGCCCGAGAAGCTGGCAAAGCGTCCCCCAGGAATCGAGGAGCGCACGCGAACCCCCGGCGCGACGACATCGGGCTTGAGCCGCCCCGAGCCATCCACCGTCACCAGCCCGCGACTGGAAAAGCGCGCCAGCTGACCCGCGCTGTCGTAGGCGCCGACCGCGAAGGCCTCGGGCAGGATGGCGGGATCGTCGTTCACCGTGCTGCAGCCAGGCCCAGCGTTACCAGCCGAGGCCTCGACGAAGATGCCGGCCGCTTGCGTGTTGGCCACGACGAGGGCCAGCGCCCCCGGTGCACAGCCTTCCGACCGCGGACAGCCCCAGCTGTTGTTGATGACGTGCGGACGGCGATCCGGGTCGGGGTTCTTGTCGCGCGAATCGGTGGGCGCGATGAAGAACTGAAAGCACTCGGTGTAGCGCTCCGGCGTGCCGAAGCCGCGCTCCATGTTGCGACAGGCGATGTAGCGCGCGCCGGGGGCAACGCCAATTTGGTTGCCCGCTCCGTCATCACCGACGATGGTGCCCGCCGTGTGCGTGCCGTGGCTGCCATCATCGCAGGGCGCCGGCGCATCGCTGCCGCAGGGGTTGCCGCTGACTCGGTGGATGGCGTCGTGCCAGCTGTAGTCGTGCAGCACGCCACCGCCCGACAGCGTCCCGCGATAGTGCGGTCGCAGCGCCGGGTGCGTGTAGTCGTTGCCGGTATCCGCGTCGGCCACCACGATGCCCTCGCCGCTATAGCCCTGCGCCCAGACCTCGGGCGCGTGCACCGCGGCCACGCCCCACTCGACCACGCCGGTCAGGCCAGGACGGACTCCACCCGCTGCCGTCGGCGCTAGCTGGCGGTCGGCGATGTCGTCGGGTTCCAGCCCGAACACCGCGGCATTCGATTCAATGGCCGCGATGTCGGGATGGGTAGCCAAGCGCTCGATCTCTTGCCGATCGCACTCGGCAAAGATGAGGTTCGCGGCCCAAGCGACCCGATGCGGTACGCCGCTCTGGCGCAGGATCGATCGCAGCTCGGCCTGCGTGCGCTCGGCATGTTCACTCAGCGTGCGATACACAAACCAGCCCCGCTCGCTGTCATCCGCGAGCTTCTCCGCCGCGCTGACATCGGCCTGTGCGCGCAGCCGCAGCACCACCGGCACCCGCCCGCCAGTCTGGCTGTCACGCCACACCCGGTCAGCAATCGTCGCCCGCATGCTCGCTGCGGCGGTCGGTACGCTCAAGCCGCCGCCTGCCCGCCTGCCGTCTGCTGAGCGACGCCCGCCCTCCTCGCCGGCCGACTGCACCAGCAGCGCGGGAATGAACAGCGCAGCCAGTGGGGCACGTGATCGCCACGATGAAGAACGGACAGACCGAGGTGGATGACCCAGCATGAGCGACTCCTAGCGCCGAAGCCCGGACGCAGGAGGCAGGCATACCACCATCCCCCCCGCGCGGCGGAGAAAGAAGCCGGAAGGAGGCCCGGACCACGAAGCCGACCGACCCGACTGCGAGCTAGACGCGCACCTCGATCGTGATCTGTCCGTCGAAGGTGACGTCCTGCGGCGGAACCTTACCAGCGGCCGTCGAGCTGATGCGCGCCCCCTCGTTGATGTAGGGCACGAGGTCGACGTTGGGATAGCACTGCAGGTTCAGCGTCTGGACGCCGCGCGGCACCGTCAGCAGATCGGCGACCTTCTGCTTGGTCAGGCTGGTTCCCGACTTCGTGCTCTCGACAAAGATCTCGATGCGATCGACGAAGTCAAAGTTGTCGCTGCTGCGGGGCGGGTTTGGCAGGTTGGTAAGCCGAAAGCTCAGCGCCTTCAGTCCCGCTGACTGCGCAGGTCCAGTGCCGCGCGCCTGCGTCTCTTGCGCCAGGTTGACGTTCAGCGAAAACGGCGTCGGGATGAAGCTGGCCAGCAGCGCTCCAAGGACGCTGCCGGTGATCCTCTGCTCGGGCACCGCCTGACCGATATCGAAGCGCAGGGCGCCGCAGCCGGCCGCTGACCCCAGCCCAAAGACGCCCAGCCCAAATGCGCCCGCCTGCAGCAGACCTCGCCGCGACAGACCGCCCTGCCCGCCCATGGTGACTTTGTATTCTCGCATGACGTTCCTCCCGTTCCCGCGATGGGTGCGAGTGGCCCTCAGGCTAGCAAAGCCCAGCCGCCGATGGCCCGCTTAGGTCGGCTCGGCCGACGCCAGAGGTGGCTCGTGCTCGTCAGGCTCGCCCGCGGTCTCGCCCAGCAAGTCGGGGACATCGATGCCGAGCTGCTGAATGCGCCGATACAGCGTCGCACGGCCGACTTCCAAAAGCCGCGCCGCTTCCCCGACGCGCCCCCCCGTGACTCTCAGTGCGTGAAGGATGGCGCGCCGCTCGACCTCATGCAGCGGCAGCACCTTGCCCGGCAGAAGATCAGACAGCAGGTGCTCCGGCGAGCTGGGCGTGCGTCGCGACGGCTGCGTAATTCGCAGCTCAGCGGGCAAGTGGCCGACATCCAGCAGCGGCCCATCGGCGTTGAGCAGGGCCCAGCGCACCACATTTTCCAGCTCGCGCACGTTGCCCGGCCAGCTATGGGCGCGCAGCCTTGCCAGGGCGGCGGGACTGAACTTGGGCAGCGGCTCGCCGGCACAGCCGCTGTGCTTGCGCGACAGGTGGGCCACCAGCGCCGGGATGTCGTCGGGTCGCTCGCGCAGGGACGGTACGCGCAGCGGGTAGACCATCAAGCGGAAGTAGAGATCCTGTCGAAAGCGACCCGCCCTGACCTCGGCCTGCAGATCGCGATGCGTCGCGCTGACGACGCGAGTGTGGACCGGAACGTCCACAAGCCCGCCGATGCGTCGCACCACCCGCTCTTGCAGCGTTCGCAAGAGCAGCGCCTGCGTCGAGGGTGCCATCTCGCCCACCTCGTCGAGAAACAGCGTCCCCCCGTCCGCTTCTTCGAAACGTCCGCAGTGCTGCCGCACTGCACCGGTGAAGGCGCCTCGCTCATAGCCAAACAGCTCCGCGTCCTGCAGCGTGCCGTGGATCGCGGCACAGTTCAGCGCCACGAACCGCCCACGCCGCCCCGAGCGCAGATGCAGGGCCCGCGCCGCCAGCTCCTTGCCCGAGCCGCTCTCGCCAAGCAGGCACACCGGCACATCGCTGCCCGCCACACGCTGGATCTGCCGCCGCAGCTCACCAAGCCGCTCACTACCCCCCACCATGCCGTCATCCGCCGCCGGATAGCCGCCAGGAATCGCCAATGCCAAGAATGGGTCCTGCATGTAACTACCTTTTGATTCCAGATTGAGTGAAAGTGGGAACCTAAACTCTCAGCCTCATCCTCTTGCCACACAGCTAACCACCGCGCCACAGAGCGGCACTGCTAATCCACATAATAATTATGGCGAATACATCTTTGCTCGGCATCTAAAAAATGTAGCATAAAAAATGCGCCTCAAAACATGATCTGATGGCAATCACCGTCGGTGAATGACCATTTCACACAACATAGGAATCGATATCACAGGAACTGCCGGATGGCTACCTGATGACCATCTACGTATTTCACCTAAATAAAGCTTTGTATAACCTATTCTAGATTTCCATTCATGGGCTGGTAGTTCTGGGGCATCCATGAATTACCCATGCGAGCTAGGCGAAGGTTCGGTATCCTGTTTACGCTGTGCAATAGTAGCTGAACGAAGCTTCCGCGTGGCCTGCCGGCCGCCCGTTCGCTATTCCCTGCGCAGCCCACGGGGGCACTACGGTGAACAAAAAACGCGCCGACCAGAGCGGAGGACCCGCCAGCGGCACATCGGAAGGCATAGCCATCGAGCCAACCTGGGGCCCAGGCGTCGAACGGACCGATCCCGGCAGCGATCCGCCCGCCGACGACCCTTCGCACAAGCCACCGCCCGCGCGCGCCGCCATCCACGGCCGCGCGCCCACCGAACCCGCCGAGGTTCCGCCAGCCCGTGCCCCTGCTCTCCCCTTGCCCCCGCTGCCGCCGCCGTCCCCTTTTGCCATGCACGTCGGCGATGACCGAGCCAACCCGCTAAGCGGCCTTGCCGGTGCGCTTATCGACAGCATGCTGGCCGCCGCCCCGTCCAGCCCAAGTCCCGCCGAGCGCAGTGGCGACTATCCCGTCACCTCCTGGGAGCGCTACGAATTCCTCGGCCTCCTCGGCCGCGGCGGCATGGGCAGCGTCTACAAAGCCCGCGACCGCCGCATCGACCGCATCGTCGCCCTCAAGTTCATCGCCGGCGCCGGCGAGCGCCTAAAACAGCGCTTCCTCCAAGAAGCCCGCATGCAGTCCCGACTGGACCACCCGGGGATCTGCAAGATCTTCGAAGTCGGGGAGGTCAAGGGGCAGCCGTATATTGCGATGGAGTTTATTGAGGGGCAGTCGCTGCAGCGGGCGCAGCTGCAGCTTGGGCTGTTCGACAAGATCCAGCTGATCCAGCAGACGGCAGAGGCCCTGCACACGGCGCATGAGCGGGGCATCATTCACCGCGATATCAAGCCGGCGAACATTATGGTGGCGCGGCGGGCGGATGGCGGTCTGCGGCCGGTGCTGACGGACTTTGGGCTGGCTCGCGATGTCAATGCGGCGGCGGGGCTCACCGATTCGGGGGCGGTGCTGGGCACGCCCTGGTACATGTCGCCAGAGCAGACGCGCGGCGAGATTCGCACGATGGATCGGCGAACCGATATCTACAGCCTGGGCGCGACGCTGTACGAGCTTGTCGGGGGGCGACCGCCGTTCCACTCGCAGACCACGGTCGATGCCTTGGTCGACATCATGAACAGAGAAGCTCCGTCGCTAAGCGGGGTGGTCAGCAACCTGCCGCCGGGGCTGGATGTCGTGGTCGCCAAGTGCCTGAACAAAGAGCCGGTCGATCGCTATGCGACGGCGCTGGAGCTGGCGGCAGATCTGGCCCGCTTGCTGGACAACCAGAAGGTCGCGGCCAAGCGGCTCAGTCTGTGGCACCGGCTGCGCTTCCGGGCTCGTCATAACCGACCGGCGACGGTGGCCATCCTGGCGCTTTTGCTGAGCCTGCTCACGCTGGGCAGCTACGGCCTGCACAGCCGCATGGGGACGCTGCGCGCCGAGCGTCGGCAGCGCGAGATGACCGAGCTGGCCAGCCGACTGGGACAGCGCCTGGGACAGCTGGAGTCGCTGGCGCTTTTGGCCTACGCCATGCCGCTGCACGACGTGCGCTACGAGCTAGGCCACATCCAAAATCAGATGCACGAGCTAGAGCAGGAGCTGCGCGTGCACGGCGAGCTTTCGGGGCCGCTTGCCCACTATGTCTTGGGGCGCGGCCACCTGGCGCTGCACGAGTGGCAGCCGGCGCTGCGCCAGCTTAAGCAGGCCGAGAGTGACGGCCTAGAAAACGGCGAGCTGGACTATGCCCTGGGACGGGCGCTGGGCGCGCTGTACACCCAGGAGCTGACCCAGGCCCGGCGCAGCGGCGATGAGAGCTTCCTTTCGCGCCGCCAAGCCGAGCTAGACCGCGAGTACCTGCAGCCGGCCCTGGGCTACCTGCGTCGCAGCCGCAGCCGGGGCACGCTCAGCGGGAGCTACGCCGCCGGGCTCATCGACTTTTACGAAGGCCATCTCGACGCGGCGCTGCTGCAGGCCCAGCTTGCCCGACGGCAGCTGACCTGGAGCTACGAGCCGCTCAAGCTCATCGGCGAGATCCATCAGGCCCGCGCCCTGCACTACAAGACCCGGGGCGAATACACCGCCGCCGCCAGCAGCTTCGAGGCCGCCCTGCGCGCCTTTGGCCAGGCCAGCGAGCTAGGCCGCAGCGACTATCAGCTTCATGAAGCGATTGCTGAGGTGGCCATCCGGCAGATGGAGCTAGCCGGGCTGCAGGGCGAAAATCCAAAGGCTCAACTTCCCCTTGTTCTGCTTGCCGCGGATCACGCCTTAGAGGCCGATCCGATAGCCGCCTCGGGTCACGCCAAACGGGCCTTTGCGTATCTGTTCATAGCCCAGTACTTAGAGGCACAGGGCAGTAGTGAAGATCGAGAAAGCACACTCTCCGCATTAATCACATCCGGGGAGGCCGCGGTCACCGCACATCCGAATGATGAATACGCGCATGACGTCCTGGGAACCGGCTACGTGATGCGCGCAAAGTATGCATCACAGCAGCTCCAGCTGTTCGACAAAGATTTAACAAGAGCCAGACAACACTTTCAGCTCGCGATCTCGCTGAATCCGCGCTTTCCCTGGGCCTACAACGACTTAGGCGGGAGCTACCTAGTCCAGGGCGACGACCTGCTGTCGCGCTTCATCGACCCCACCGACGCCTACCAGCACGCCATCGCCGCCTATTCAGAGGCCGTTCGCATCGACCCGACATATCAGTTTGCTTATGCCAATATCGCGCTGGCCTATTCCAACTTAGCCCGCTACGCCACTGAGTCAGGGCGGGCCCCAGAAATCTACACTAAGAAATGCTCTGAAACAGCACAGAAGGTACTCAACATTGACAGAAATAATCTAGCCTCCCTAACCATATCTTCCTTTTCAACCATTATGTCTTTTATCCACGGCAGCGAATCCGACGAGCCACCAAACGACCGATTGAAAACAGACGCCCAGGAGCGGGCTCGCCGATTAGGAGTGGTGTTCCCTCAATTGCCGCATTCATTTCAGCATCAGGCGGCAATTAATTATTATCTTGCGCGGCAGCAGGCGCGGTCTGGTAAGAGCCCGATCGCAGCGATGCAGCAGGCCGAGGCGGCCCTTGGCGAGTGTCAGCACCTGCAGTCTGAGCGAGACGGCACATGTGCCGGGCTGCAGGCCCTGCTGTCGGTGCTGCAGGCTGAGCAGGCGCGCGGGGGCGCGGTGCAGGAGGCTGCAGAGCGACAGGCCCTCAGTCGGGCTCGCCTGGCTTTGGAGCTAGCCGCCGGTGACAACGACGTCCTGCAAGCGGTGGCCGAGACCTGGCTGCGAGTCGCTCGCCTGCGCTTGGGGCGTCAGTCCCGCGTCCTGCCCGAGCTGGAGGCGGGCATGGCCGCCCTCCGACCGGTACTCGGCCGCGCACCCACCTGGCCGCGCGCCCAGATCACCCAGGCTGGTCTCGCCGCGCTCCGCGCCCGCACTGCCCGCGACGAAGCCGAGCGCACCCGCTTCAGCCTCGCCGCCCGCACCGCCCTGGCCACCGCCGCCGCAGGCAACCCCAACCTCCGCCGCAGCTATCGCGAGATCGTGGCCGACGTCGAGGCGCTCGCCGCACCTGCCGCGGGTGGTCGCTAGTCGAGGAGTCCCAAGCCGCTGCCGTCGGGGACCAGGCCGGTTACGAGGAGGTAGCTGGCGAGGTGGCTGGGGCTACAGGTCGGCAAGGGCTGGGCGCAGCCGAGGAAGGGAAGCTCGGGATGGCGACGGTTGCTGAGGCAGACGGCCCCGCTCGGCGACCACACGGCTTCGATGGTGTCCAGCACTCCGGTATGCAGCGGCGGGGCAAGCTGATCCTGGATGTAGAGGGAGGTGCCATCGATGGTGTGGGTGCGGCTGTCGCCGCAGTAGGCGGCGCGCTTCATGTGGATGCAGGCCTGGTGATGGTCGGCGAGCGATACCGGGCCACTCTGCACCGCCGCTGTCGCCGTCGCCCACGGGCGGTATCCCCAGCGCATGCAGCGCGCGACCGAGCCGCTCTCACAGGTCATAGTGACGCGGCCGGGGCCGTCCTGGCGTGAGCCGTCCATGGGATTCCACTGCGCCCCCTGATAGAACACCGAGCGCTGCGGCTCGCCGTCCGGCCCTTTGCAGTAGGGGCTCCAGTCGCTGCCGAGGAGGCCGTCGCTGCGATGCTCCATGCGATGGCCCACGACGTCGCCAAGCTGCGAATCGACGGCTTCGCTGCTGGCAAAGCGCAGGCGGTACGAGCCCCCGATTACTCCTGTCACCGACGTAAGACCCGGCACCTGGAGCTGCAGCGTGAGGCCGACAAGACCGGCCCCCTGCAGCGTCACCACGACGCCCAGGCTGGTGCGCACATCGATGGCTAGCTGGGTCCCGGTCGTGCGGATCGACTGCACGCTGCCGCTGAGCAGACCCTGTTCGGCCCGCGCAATCGTCGCATCGGCTGACACCAGTCCGATATCCAGGCTGTACCAGCCACGGGCGGCATAGCTGCCGTCGCTGCGCTTCACAAAGCCATCGGAAAACCAGCGGGTGGAGGTGGCCGCCAGGCCCAGCCAGCTCTCGGGCTGCGTCGAGCCGACGTGGATGCCGGTGCCGTTGTTCTGGCGCATCCCGTTGATCAGCGGCCCGCCGGTATCGCCAGCATCGTGAGAGGGGGAACCACAGCCCTGAGCACTGAGAAGAAGTACGGCTAAGCCAAGTGCGCTGCGCATGGGAGTCCTCGTCGAAAAATTTCCACAAATACGCATCAAGATCCGTACCAGCCCGGGGCGGAGAAACCACAGACGAGCCCGGGGGGGCGGGTCCGCCCGAGCATCTCAAAGTGAGACACTCGGGCGCTCTCGTCTCAGTCTGAGACGAGCCGTTTTCCGTCGAAGATGCGACATGTCGACCGGCCAGAGAGCGAGGCCTGGGAGGGTCGCCGCGGCACTCGGAAATGCTCGCCACCAGCGCTCCCAAGTTTGCGGTACCTTCCTGAAAGGCTTTTGGGGACCCAGATGACGCTGCGCGGCGATACCACGGCCGATCTTGAGCCTACGCGGTCAGACGCTCCGCTTGCACCGCGGCTGCTGCTGCTGTTTAGCGGGACGGCGATCCTGCGCAAGCCGTTCGTGATTCCGCTGCCGATGGGGCCGCTGACCATCGGGCGCTCAGCGGTGGATGTGCATCCGGTCCTCGGCGATGACACCCGGATGTCGCGCGAGCACGCCGTGGTGGTTTACGACCCGGACACGGCAACAATCCATCCGAACTTACCCGCACCCGGTAGCGGTTTGCGCTGGGAAGAGTTCGTCAGCGCTCTCGCTGTCTCTTATCGCGCCCGGTTCGAGAACTAACGCCAACCCGTTGAAATTGCTGCATTTGCTGCCAAAGAGTAGCATCAACACGCGACAGCCATGTCGAAAAAATTGCGACATCCGTGTCGCTTTGTACTTGTTTGTATATGGTTACGCTGTGATATAGGGCTGGTGTTCTCGAAAAAACAGGTTTGGTATGGAGAATTCCGGCACGGTCACAGGGAAATGGAGCGATGCTCTCGAAGCAGGCTTCCAGCAGGTGCC
>CALFYE010000221.1 GCA_937952145.1 uncultured Myxococcales bacterium | reverse complement strand
TCCAGATGTCGGCGGCGCGATAGCAGCGGGACCGCAGCAGCAAGCGACGCCGCCGCCAGCGCCGCGAAGTAGCGGTGATGCGGCCAGCGGTCCCAGCACAGGCCAAGCACAGCCGCGAGTCCGTTCCCGATGGCGCTGCCTGCAAACCACAGCCCCACCGCTTGCGCAGCCTTGTGTCGTGGAGCCAAGCGCGTGACGAGCGAAACGCCGAGCGGAGCCAGAAGAACTTCGGAGAGCGACAGCAGCACGTAACTGCCGAGTAGCCACGCGCCACTGACCCTGCCTGCATCTCCACCGCGCAAGCTCGCGGCAGCCATCAGAGCAAATGCAGATGCCGTGGCGACGTAGCCCCAGATCAGGATGCTTGTCGTTGAGCCAGTGCGCCTAGTCTGCCGCCCATGCAGGAATAGAAACGCTGGCAGCATGGCGATGACCATCAGGCCATGCAGGAATGCGAAGACGCCAGGGCCAAGCGGCAGTGTGTGTGACAGCAAGGCAAACCGCTGCTCCGTGTTCACCGCTGCGAACACAGCGAGCGAGCTACCGGCCTGCTGCGCCGCCAGCCAAAAGACGACAGCGACCGAGCACAGCAACCACACCGCGGCCATGTTGCCGTGCCGCGATGCGGCTGTCCGCCTCTCGGCTGGGGTGTCGGCATCGGCGCCATCGCTGTCCAGCCGCGACAGGCTGACCCAAAGCAGGCCAGCGCTCAGCAGCGATGCCCCTGCTGCACCAGCGAACAAGGTCACCCAGCCGCGCGTTGCGTGCGCCCACTCTCCGAACAGCGCACCTGCCGCATAGCCCACGTTAGCGGCGAGGTAGTGCCAGAGAAAACCTCGCTCTCGCGCTTGCTCATCGTGGCCGGCGGCGCGAGCGATCAGCACATGCAGGCCGGGTCGAAACAGGCCGTGGCCCAGGACCATAAGCCCCATCGCAGGCCAGAACAAAGCTGCGCGATCGAGGCCAAGCGAACCATAGCCCAGTGTCAGGAGCAGAGCACCCAGCAGCGTCGATTCCCTGATGCCGAGCTTACGATCTGCCAGCCAGCCACCTGGCAGTCCGCCCAGATACGACAACGCCTGAAAGATGGCCAGCACCATGAGCGCCATTGGTGCGGATAGCGAGTGCCGATCCTGCGCATACAGCACGAACAGCGGCAGTATGGTGAGGAAGGCAAACCGCTCGCAGCTCTGTACCGCGCAGAGCAAGGCCAGAGGCCAACGACGAGAAATAGGACGAAGGACAGGACTCGATTTCATGGAAGGCTCCAAGCGCAGTTGCGTTCATGAAGCCCCGCGAATACTGTGCGCCGCAGTTCCACGGGGTGCTCAACTCACTACGGGGAACTTGGCCTCCGGCGTCTGATCCACGACGGGGGCCGCTTCATTTTTGGGTATGTGCCGCGACCGCTACGCCGACGGTGAGGAACCCACTCGGTAGTAGTGGTCGAATCGACCTTCCAGAAGCTGTTGCACTTGCCCCGGCCACCAGTGCCCGCGCCCGCGCGGCGTTGCGTAGCCCGCTTCGGTCAGCACCTTCGCCAGCCGCGGATAGCCGGGTCGCATGAAAGGCTCATCAGGCCCCGCCGCTTCGTGCTCCTGTCGCATGCGTTCCAGCATCGCTTCTAAGAAGCGGCGCGGCGTCAGCAGCTTTGTTTCGGTGCAGCGCACCAAGAGCTTGCGCACGCTGCTCTCAGTGAAACGACGCCCCTTCAGCGGCAGGAAGCCTAGCTCGTTGAGGATCGCGGCGATCTGCGCTTGGGTGTGGCCGCGCTTGCGCAGATCGACCATGCGCTCCTTCAGTTCTTCGTCGGTGTGGTGGCGTTCGTTGACCGGGCGCGGTTGGATGTGGCTGAGCCGCAGGCGCAGGTTGTAGATCAGGCTCTTGGTCCAGCGCTTGCCCTGCGGTGGCGGTGTGCCCGCAGCGTTCAGACGATGCGACATCTCTGTGATGCCGACATCCTGAGCGGCCCACGCCTTGAGCTGTGCGATGACGGCCAGCTCGGCTTCGTCATCGACCAGCACCTTCATTCGTGGGTTGTCGGGAGCAGCGATCGTTTTCTTGCCATACGGCACCTTTCCGAAGTGATAGCCGCTCTGCCGAATGTGGTGGATCGCTTCGCGAGTGCGTTCGCCCGTCGCCTCCCTCTCCATTTGCGCGAAGACGAGCAGGATGTTGATCAGCGCGCGGCCCAGCGCAGAGTCGAGACGAATGGACTCGCGGATCGCGACCAGTTCTTTCTCGCCATTCTTGAAGTAGGTCTCGTACAGCTCGCAGAAGTGGCGAATCGACCTGCTTAACCGATCGAATTTGAGCACAACGAGCACATCGCCAGATCGCTCCAGCGTCCGCAGCGCATCCTGAAGTCCCGGACGCTGATCCTTGCCGCCCGAGAGCACATCCTTGCAGACCGCGACTAGCTTCAGCCCATGCAGCGAACAGTACTGCTGAATCGCCGCCTGCTGCGCCTCCAGCGAAATCCCCTCATTTGCCTGCATGTCCGTCGATACTCGGACATAACCAATCGCCCTACGAACCGCGACATTACCACTGTTGGGAAGGGAACCAGTCCGCGCGGAATGCCTGCTCAATGCCGTCATGAAATCTCTCCGTGGGTCTATGTGGGTACTTCACGGAGGGATTTAATTGGGTCAGGCGTCCTGCGCCACCAGACCGCTAGGCTGACGACCGACGGCGTAGTCGCGCTGACTGGCGCGCGGAAGGTTGCCGGCAACGCTAGTAAAGACACTGATGTCGTCGCTAAGCCGATTCGCCACCGCCACGTCCAGCAGCGAGTCGCCATTGACCGACAAGAGCACCAAGGCTTCGGGGGCGAGGTTGGCGTAGGCGCGTCGGTGGCTGCTGACGACAAAGGGGGTGCCAGGGCTGTGGTTGGCTTGCTGTAGCAGGCTCAGGGTGCCATCGCCCGAGTTGCTGACCACTAGATCCAAAAGCCCATCGCCCGAGACATCGCCAGCGACGACCGATGTCGGTCGGACGCCGACGGCGATGGGGGTCTGCAGGCCGGCTGGGAAGGCATCGGCGCCATCACCAGTTCCGTCGTTGAGCAACACGGTGAGGCTGCTGGCGGCGCGGTCGACGGTGACCAGGTCGGATCGGCCATCGCCATCGAGATCAGCCGCCAAAAGCGAGGCTGGGGCATTGGCCAGGGGCACCGGGCCACCGGCGGCGGGGCTGAGTACGACATCGGTGGCGTAGTACCCAAAGAGATCGCGCCGTGTCGTCGTGCGGCCGTTCGAACGGTTGAGGACGCGCACCGCTACGCGACCGATCTTTTTCGGACCCGCCGGCAGGTCGGCCGAGAGCTCAGCGAACGACGGACAGAGCACATTCGGGGCGGCTGTGCCGTCGAGCGTCACCAGCGGACAGTCGCTCCCCGACAGCGCAAAGCCCCAGCCCGACAGCGAGATTCGCGAGTCGTCGCCGCGACTGGCCACCACCTGCGGCACCACGCGCAGGAGCAGCGGGGTCTTTTCAGGTTCGTTGCAGCGCAGCTCGCTGGGCACGTCGCTGGGCGGGGGCGAGAGCGTCAGGCTGACGCGCGGCTGCGACTGCACAGGGCCGATAGTCGTCGCGCCGAGAGCCGCCAGGCAGCCGCTGCGATCGATCGCGCCGGCGCCGATGGTGAGGTCGCCGTTGGTGTCAGCTGGCAGGTGGATGCCGAAGCTGCCAAGCTCGCCGGTGCGATGCCGGCTGAGATCGAATTCGATCGGGGCAGGCAGGCGGGCGGGCTTGCCGTCGTAGCTCAGCGAGACGCGCAGGCGGGCCGGCTGGGCGGGCATCGGTCCGACGTCGACCAGCACCAGGGGGCGGGGGTCGCTACAGCCCGGCAGCAGGGCCGAGAGCACGAGCGGCAAGGCGCGGCACTTCATGGCATCGTCCCCGCGGGGCCCAGGATGCGTAGCCGATCCGCTTCGCGGCAGACGACCAAGAGATCGCCACGCCCATCCCCGTTCATATCAGCGATGGCCAAGGCGGTCGGTAGGCCGGGGCTGGCGTAGAAATCGGTCGGCAGACCCGTCGGCCAGCGCTCGGCACCGAGGTTTTGCACCGTCGCGACGAGCTCTTGGCTGGGTACCGCCACCGCCATGTCCAGCAGCGCATCGCGATCGAGCGCACCGATCGCCAGGGCGGCTGGCTTGGGACCGATGGCCATCGAGCTGAGCATGAACCGTCCCCCGCCGACGGCTTGCGCCAAGCCCAGCTGACCCGTGCCATGGCTCAAGACCGCCAGCTCGACGTTTTCGCTCACCCCGTCGAGGTCAGCGGCGGCGACGGCAATTGGTGTGCTGTCTGGCGGCAGGCCAAGCTGCAGGCTGGTCGGAGTGAAGCGTCCTCCTCCGTCGTTCCTGAACAGGCCGATTTCGTCGCGGCCAGCTCGCGCCACGGCCAGATCTAGGCGCCCGGGTTGGCTGGCATCCAGCGGCAGGAGCGCGAGCCCCCGCACATCGGGGCCGGCCGAAAACGGCGCACCAATGCGGGTCAGCGTGCCGCCCGTCTTCTTGTTCTCCAGCACGGTGATCAGGTCGGTGCCTGAGCTCCCGACGATCAAATCCGGGATGCCGTCGCCGGTCACATCGGCAGTCGAAAGGATGCTGGGATTCTCGATCCCGGTGATGGCGGGACCAGCGACAAACTCGCCAGCCTTCTGACCCTTGCTCAGCAGCGTGGAGAGCGTGTTGTCAGCCGCGTTGGCGATGACCAGATCGTCGCGCGCATCGTCATCCAGCCCCAGGGCGGCGATCGCTTGTGCGCCTCGACCGACGGGATACTCCTTGCCCGGCAAAAGCCCGCTGCCATCCGCCAGGTACAGGCTGACCGAGGCGCCGATGCCGTTGACCACCGCGACATCGCGCAGACCATCGCTGTTGAGATCGGTGAGGAGCAGTGCGACCGGACCTTCTCCCGTCGGGTAGTCCGTCTGCCAGCTCGGCTTAGTCAGCTGTGGCGTCGGTACTTCGGCGCCGCTCAGGTCGGACCCAGCAGCACAGCCGACGAGCCCGCACAGCGCAAGTCCTAGGAGCAGCGAGCAGCCGAGGGCCGGAAGAACGCCGGGCTGGCCCGGTGCAGGCAGACGAGAGCATGCCTGCTGGCGAGGAGACAAAAGCGGTTGGCTGTGGCGCATCGGCATCGCGGAAACCTTCTCGCTGGGGGCGGGCCTAGAACACCGGATCGACGATGCCCAGCGTCGTCGCGGGCGGACGCGTGGCGACATACACCGACAGGCCAACGGCCAGCGCCACCGTCGCGGCTCCCCCCAAAAGGACGCCATAAAACCAGCCGCGCTTGTAAAACGGAGTCGCTCGGGGAGGAGTCGGATTCGAGTCTTTGCCGCCATGCTCGACTCCACTTTGCAGATCCTGTGCCGGCTTGCTGGGCAGGGCTGGGCTGGCTTGCGCCTGTAGCTGGGTCTGCACCAGCGCGATGTAGGCCTCGGTCTCGGGGCGCAGCGGCGAGTCGGGGGCCTTGCGCAGGAAGAGCTGATAGTGGGTCAGCGCCTCGCGCGGGCGGCCGGCCTTGCGATGGGCCTGCGCGATGTTGAACAGGAACATGGGGTTTGGATTCAGCACGTGAGCGGCGCTGAACGACTCGACCGCGGCATCGAACTGGCCACCCTGAAATTGGCGAATGCCCAGCTCGGTGAGTTCCTTGAGCGACAGCTGCGCGGGCAGCGCCCCGCCCTCCTGCAGTGGCGTCCCTGCAGCCGCGTCCACAGTCGTCGAAGTACCTGGGCTTGGCGATGAAGCGGGAGCCGTCGCAGCTTGCGGGGCGTGCGAGGGGGCAGGCAGCTCACCCGAGGCGGTCGGCGCGCTCGGCTCATCGGCAAAGCCCGTCGAGGTCAGGCCCACGACGACCATCAGCGCAAGCCAGATCAGCTGGCGCGTCGGGCTAGCGGAGGGCCGGTACATGGACCTCTTCTTCCTTTGGCTTTTCGGGGGGCACAGCTGGTGTTACCGACGGTGCGGGGGTGGGGGGCGGCGCAGCAGCCTTGCCTGGCGTTTTTTCGGGTCCAGCACTGGGCTTGTTCGGCTTGTCAGCCGGGCGGCGACCGGTGCGTTCCGGGCCTGGCCGGACGGGGCGGCGATCCGGGACGGCTGGCATCTCAGGTTGCGGGGGCGTGGCGTGCGAGGGCGTGGCTTGCGGCGGGATCGGCGGCGCGGCCGGCGTGACCGCTGGGGCCGCATGAGGTGACGTCGTCGGTGAAGCGGGCAGGGCGCTGACCGGGCCCGACGGAGAGGCCGGCGGGGGCGGGCTATCAAGCGGTGCCACCACGCGGGTGCGGTCGTCGAGCAGCGGACGCTTTGTATCTCGGCTGGGGTTTCGCAGCGGGGCCGACAGCAGCCACAGCAGCGCCAGCAGCGCTCCCGCCCCAAGCACAAGGACCAGGCGCTTGCCCGGGCTGCTGGTCCGGGGAGCGGTCAGCACCTTCGGCTCACGCTCGATCTCGCGCAGGGTCTGTGCCACCTGGGCCATCGTCGGGCGCTCGGCGGGATCTTTGCGCAGCATGCTCATCACCAGGTTCGACAGAGCACGCGGCAGGCCAGCTACACGTCGAGCGAGCGGCGGGGGCGGCTGGTAGATGTGCATGGCGATGAGATCCGACGCCGTGTTGCCAGTGAACGGCGGCGCGCCTGCCAAGAGCTCATAGAGCATGACGCCCAGCGCATAGACATCCGACGGCCCATCGGCTTGCGCGAGGCCGCGACACTGCTCGGGGGCCATGTAAAGCGGCGTGCCCATCACCACGCTGGTCGAGGTCCGCGCCACCGCCGATCCTGCCCCCGCCTCGGCCGCCGAGCCATCTTTCGACGGGCGAATGCGGGCCAGCCCGAAGTCGAGGATCTTCACGCGCTCGCCGCCGGGAGCCTCGCTGTCCGGCACGACATAAATATTCGAAGGCTTGAGATCGCGGTGATAGATGCCCTTTTCGTGGGTGACGGTCAGCGCATCGCTGATCTGGCGGGCCAGGCGCACGGCTTGGCTGCTGCGCATCCCGGGAGGGCGTCCGGCGGTCGGCGGCTCTTTGGCCTCTTGGGCGCGACGCTGCATGCGACTGGCCAGCGACTCGCCCTCCAGATACTCCATCAGCAGGAACAGCGTTCCGTCGGGGAGCTGGCCGTAGTCGAAGATGTGGACCAACCCGGGATGACGGGCAATCGCCAGCGCCTTGGCTTCGGTCAGAAAGCGCAGCGCGATCGCCGGATCACTCGCGCTGCTCGCCAGTCGCTGCAGGTTAAGGGTCTTGACCGCTGCGCGTTGGCCAATCTCGTCGTGTACCGCCTCGTAGACCACGCCCATGCCGCCGCGACCTAGCTCGGCCACGATGCGATAGGCGCGCACTTTTTGGCCGATCAGACCGTCGCTTCCCCGCGAGGGTGGCGCCGGCTGTCCGACATGCGGTCGCGTATCGGCCAAGGCGGTGGCATCGGGTGGCGTTCCGGCGTGCGGGCGCGTCGCGGCCAAGGCGGTGGGGTCGGGCGGCGTTCCGGCGTGTGGGCGCGTCGCGGCCAGGGCCGTCGCGTCGGGCAACAGCGGCGGCGAGCCAGCGATTTTTTCGTCCGCAGATCGACCAGTGGGCGACGACATCCAAGACCTGGTCTGAGCTTACGACATCCCCTGGCTGGCGTGCGCCCCTCCTGCACGCGCGGCAGCCGGCGAGCCGGGCACCATCCCGCACGGCTCTGTGCTTCAATCAGCGCATGGAACTGCTCACGTCGTTTACCGCTCGGCGCGTCCCGCTGCCGGGCTTTGCCGAGCCAGTCTTCGTCGCCGACTTTCCTGGCCCGCCTGGCGGGGCGCAAGCGCCGCAGGTCGTGCTGGTGCATGGCTTGGGGGGCGCACACACCAACTGGGGTTTGGTCGGCAAGCGGCTCTCTGGGCGGGTGCGCACGCTGGCCGTCGACCTCTCGGGGTTTGGGCGCACGCCCTGGCTGGGATCCTCGAAGATCGATCGTCAGGTCGAGCTGGTGACGGCGCTCCTGCGGGCCGAAGCGAAAAAGCCGGTGCTGCTGGTCGGTAACTCGATGGGCGGCCTGATCGCGCTGCGCGTGGCGGCGACGGCTCCTGAGCTGGTCTCAGCGCTTTTGCTCGTGAGTCCGCTAGTGCCGCACCCGCGCTTCAAGCCGCTCGATCCCGACACCGTGCGCATGCTGTCGCCGGGGCTGCCGCTCATCGGCCCGTACTTGTATGAACGGCACCTGGCGCAGCGCGGGTCGGCGGCGCTGGTGCACGGGCTGATGCGGCTCTTGGCCACCGAGCCTGACCGCATCGATCCCGAGTTCATCGAAGCGCAGATCGCGCTCTTCGAGGAGCGTCGCCAGTTCCCCTGGGCCGCCCCCGCCTTGGTGCAGGCGATTCGTTCGAGCTTCCTCGCGGTCATTGACCCCAACCGCTACTTTGCGGCGCTGTCGGGGCTGCGTCACGTACCGCACATCCTGCACGGCGAGCGCGATCGCGTGGTGCAGCTAATCGCCGCAAAGCAGGCTGTCGCGCGCTGCCCATCTTGGCGCCTAGAAGTGCTGTCGGGCATCGGCCATACCGCGATGATCGAAGTCCCTGACCTTGTCTGCGAGCGTATCTACGAGCGGCTCTAGGCTGTCGAGTGCACCGGCAGCCCGTCGAATCGAGCCGCTAGCGCAGATCGATGATCGGCCAGTCGTAGCTGCGCGCCACGATGCGCAGTCGCGTGTCGGGATTTACTGCCGTCGGTCGGCCGACTGCGGCCAGCATCGGGTAGTCGCTGTAGCTGTCGGAATACGCCCAGGACTGCGCCAGCTCTAGCCCGTGCTTCTTGGCGAAGTCCTGCATCAGAACCGACTTGGTCGCGCCGGCCACAAACGGCTTGCCCAGGCGTCCCGTCGCGTAGCCCGCCTCGAACTCCAGGCTGTTGGCGATGACGTCCGGGATATCAAGGTAGCGGGCCAGCGGCAGCACCGTGAAGTCCAGGCCCCCCGACACCAGCACTGGTCGGCAGCCCGCACGCTTGGCCTCGGCGATGAGGTCGGGCGTGCCGGGGAAGATGGCCGGCTTGATGACCTCTTCAAACAGGTCCTCGGCCAGCACCAGCAGGCGGTCTTCTGACTGCCCGGCGTAGTACTGGTAGAACATCTGGTTGAACAGCTTGCGCGACAGCTTGTCCGCGACGGCAAACAGCGGAATCGAAGCCGCCGTCTTCAGGCTGGCCCAGGCCGAGCGGGACAGCGTCGGCTGATTCATCGCGTAGTAGGCGAAAGCGTGCACGATGTTGGTGCGAATCAGCGTGCCGTCGACGTCGTAAAACGCAGCCGAGCGTTCGAACTTCTTGGGTTGCATCGGCGCTGCGTTATGGCACGAGTTCCGGCCGCAAATCCACCGGCAAAACACGCGCTGCGGCGAGCTGGGACAGGCGCTTCCCGACCGCAGCCTGCGCCTAGCTTTGGAAGTCGCGGACCAGGGCTCGCTTGCGCTCGGCGCGGGCAACGGCGAGGTCGATGAGGCGGCTGAGCAGCTCGCGATAGGGGATGCCGCTTGCTTCCCATAGCTTCGGATACATACTTACCGAGGTGAAGCCGGGTAAGGTGTTTACCTCATTGAAGTACAGCTGGCCGTCGTGGCGATCGAGGAAGAAGTCGACGCGCGCCAGGCCCTCGCAGCCGAGGGTAGTGAAGGCGAGGGCGGCTAGACGCTGGGCCTCGGAAGCCTGCGCCCCATCGAGCCGCGCCGGGATGCACAGCTCCGCCCCTTTTTCGTCGAGGTACTTGGCGGTGTAGGAATAAAACTCGTGCGTGCTGGCCGGGTTGATCTCGCCCACCGTCGAGGTGAGCGGCGGCTCGGCCGGGTCGGGATGCTCCAGCACCGCGACTTCGATCTCGCGGGCGGCGATGGCTTTTTCGATCAGCACCTTGCGGTCGTAGCGCAGTGCCTCGGCGATGGCGGCGTGTAGCTGATCCGGCGTCTTGACCTTGCTGACTCCGACGCTGCTGCCGCTGCCCGCGGGCTTGACGAAGCAGGGATAGCCGAGCGTTGCAGCCACGGCCGCGGCGGTCGGGGCGGGATCCTTGCGCCACGGACCATCGTGCACCGTGACATACGGCACGATCGGCAGACCGGCATCGCGCGCCAGGCGCTTGGCGAACTCTTTATCCATGCCGACGGCTGAAGCCAAGACGCCGCAGCCGACGTAGGCGACATCGGCAAGCTCGAACAGCCCCTGGATGGTCCCGTCTTCGCACAGCGTGCCGTGCATCACCGGGAACACGACATCAATCGAGGGCAGGGGGCGCGCGGGCGCTGAGCCCGATACGGGAATCAGCGCGCTTGAGCCATCCGCTTCGGTTGGTGGGTTCGGTGGCAGGAGGACGGGGGGGGCATCGCGGAAGACGGGCAGCGTCCGGGCACCGCGCTCGATCAGCGACACGTCGCCGGGGTGCCAGTGGCCGGCCTTGTCGATGGCGATGGGCAGTGGCTCAAAGCGCTCGGGGTCGAGGTTGCGCAGCACCGAGGCCGCCGACTGCAGCGAGACCTCATGCTCGCCGGAGCGGCCCCCGTAAAGAACAGCGACGCGCAAGCGGCGTGCGGCAGGCGTGCTCGACATGGCGGACCTAGTGGTGACGCGGGACTTTGTCGAGGTCGATCTGCAAGAGCGCCTCGCGGATGACCTGCGACTTGTTGGCCTTGCTATGACCGCGCCGCTTTAGCTCGCGGACCAAGCCCTCTAGGCGGTCGATGTCCTCGTTGTAGAGCGAGATGCAGATGACCTTGTAGTGGGTCGGTCGCGGCTTGGCCTCGGGGCCGGGGGTGCCGCGCTCCGGCCAGTCGGATCGCTCGGGGCGGTAGAAGCCGGTCAGGATGTCGTCGCTCGACAGCGGATCGTTGGCAAGGCCGGATCGGCTGCTCGTGTTCGACGGGACCAGCGTGGCGGAGTCGGTTTCTTTGGCAATCATCGTCGGTACTCAGGGGGGGGCAGAGAGGGCAGGCGTCGCGGTTAGCCGTCGGCGGCGGCTTCGATTTCAACGGCCGCGAAGTGACTCGGGCCACTCTTTGAGGGCATGCTCGGCGCGAAAGACGGCCGGCCGGCCCGCAGCGCGACGTCGCGATCGAGGATGCGCTCGACCACCTTGCGATAGTCTTCGGCCCCCGGCGAGTCGGGGTCGTACTCGAAGATGCTCTGACGGTGGCTGGGGGCTTCAGCGAGGCGCGTCGAGCGACGAACCGGCTCGAACACGCGCTCGCGGAAGTGACCGCGTAGGGTCTCGACCGCCTCGCGGGCCAGGCGAATGCGCGCGTCGTAAAACGTCGGCAGCACGCCGGCGATGGTGACCGAGTGACCGAGGTGGCGCTCGACGTCCTTGATGGTCTTGAGCACCTGCTTGACGCCGAACAGCGACAGATAGTCGCAGGACACCGGGATCAGCACTTCATCGGCGTAGGTCAGCGCGTTCTGATTCAGCAGTGACAGCGACGGACCGCAGTCGAGCAGGATGTACTGATAGCGACGACCGGCCGGGCTCGGGCCCGAGTTGAGGCGCTGGCCCAGCACGCGGTCGCGATCCTTGTCTCGCCGCGCCAGCCAGATCTCAGCGACGGCGAGCGTGGCATCGGCGGTGATGACGTCGAGGTGGCTGCGCACCGGCACCGCGACTTCGCTGGCATCAACCCCGTCGACCAGCACGTGATAAAGCGAGCGCTCACCCTTGATGCCTAGGCTGGCCCCGACGTTACCCTGGGCGTCGGTGTCGATGAGCAGGGTCTCGTAGCCGCGCTCGGCCAAGCCGGCGGCCAGATTGATGGCCGTCGTCGTCTTGCCGGTGCCGCCCTTCTGGTTCAGCACCGCGATGCGACGAGCCCGCCGGATTGCGAAGCCCGCTTCCCCAAGCGCGCTACGTCGGCACTCTAGCTGACAGAAGTAACGCTTGCTGCCGCCGTCGCTGTCCTTGCTGCCAGCGGCAACCTGGTAGGCGTACTGCGGGGTGAACTGGCGACCACACGTCGAACAGGTTTCCGCTCCGGGCGTAGGCATGGGGGTCATTAGAAGGTCGTCACCCGGCCCACGCAAATTTTCTGACTTCAGAGCCGGGCTCGTGCCAGGTACACCTTGTTGTTGGTGTCGTCGACGACTTCCAGGGTCGTCTTGGCCTCTTGCGGCAGCAGGCTGCGCAGCCCTTCTAATCGATGTCGTTCGATAAGGAAGTAAATAGTGCGACCGCGGTGGCTGCTCAGATAGGTCTGTAGCTTCTCCATGTTCTTGTCGCCTAAGAACACGGTCTTCTCGCTCGCCTCGATGCGGTGGTCGTAGATCTGATTGCCGGTGTAGAGGTTCTCGCCGCGCCAGTACATCATCCAGGCGACGACCGGCTCTTCGGGGCCGCGACGCAGGCGGTAGTAGGTGGTGAAGATGTGCTTCTGGCTCCAGTGCGGCGAGATATCGACGAGGTAACGGTCGATAAAGAACGTCGTGCTGAGCACGGCCATAAGCCCCAGCGGCAGCGCCGCCCGTCCGCCCCAGCGGACCACCAGCCACAGCAACCACAGCGCGGCAAACAGCGTCGGAATCAGGAAGCCAAAACGCAGGCTGGCGGGAAACTGGGTATCGGCGGGCAACTTCGAGCTTGTGAACTCAACCACCCGATCGGCGCTTGGCCCGACGGCGATGCCGATGACAAGCGCGATGACCAGCGCCACTCCCGCGAGGACATAGGGCTGACTGGGGGCCGCGCTGGCGCTGATCGGGGCTTCCGTTCGCCGGCGTCGCAGGGCCAGCGCGATCGTCGCGATCGTCGCCACCACCGACAGCGCAAACAGCGGGGCGCCGTACTCGTAGCGACTTCCGTAGATCGTCGGGAGCGGCCAGGGGCGCCCGGTGCCGGGGACGTTGACGTAGTCGTAGTTGAACAGCCAGCCGATGCGGGCCGGGAAGTTGGCCAGGTCGCGACCGCTGAGCAGTGTCACCGGGCCAGCCAGCGTCCACAGCGCCAAGCGGCTGGCCTGCGCGCCACGCTCACCGACGGTGCAGAGCTCGTCGATAAACAGGCCGCAGAGGGCCGCCAGGGCCGGCAGGGCGGGCAGGATGTAGTGGTGGAACTTGGTGTTGACGACGGTAACGATGGTGAAATCGACGACGAACCACACAAAGCAAAGGAGGATCAGCTGACGTCGAGCGGAGTCCTGCTCATCGTCGGCCCGCAGCCAGCGGCCAATCTGAACGCCGGCGGCCACCGCGACCCCGGACCACGGGAAGAAGCCGGCCCCCAGCTGACGCAGGTAGTACTCGAAGGTGCCGCGGTCGCCGTGTCGGCCTTGGGCGCGGTGGACGTAGTTATCGCCGATGAGCTCCATCCAGAAGGGCAGGCCGTGCCGCGCCACCATGGCGACGTACCAGGGAGCGGCGACACAGAAAAAGATCAGCGCTCCCCGCAAGAGCTCCAGCCCATCCCCCCCGCCGAGTAGCTGTCGCAGCAGCTCAGGTCGGGGCGTGCTCGCTGGGCCTCCGTCCTCGGAGCGGGTCGCGGCGGCCGGTCCGCCCCAGAGCTCATCAATGCGGCCCGCCACCAGCAGGTACACGAACACCGCCAGGATCGGCATGGCAATGCCCGCCGGTCCCTTGGCCAGGGTCGCCAGGCCCCCCATCAGATAGGCAGTCCACAGGTACAACGAGCGCCGCGTGCGGGCCCCGGTCGACAGATAAAGCGACAGCGCAAAGAGCACGAAGAACGGCAGCGCCGCCAGGGCTCCCGGAACGCGGCGCGTCTGGTTGAAAAGCATGACCGTGAAGCTCTGTAGCTGCAGCAGGTTCACGACGAGCTGCGGCAGAACGCACAGGCCATACAGCGCGAGAAAGCCATAGAACGCCGGGCTGTCCGGCCAGGACAGCGTGAGCCCGAGTACTTTGGCCGAGCGTCGCGGCAGGATCGCCTGCGGATCGGGCAGTGCTTCGGGGCCAGACCGCCGTCGCTGGCTGGGGCGGATCAGCGCAAGACCGGCAAAACACACCGCGACGGTCATCGGCGCCACAAAGGGCATATCGGTCATCGCCTGCCGGGTGATCAGCGCCCACTGCGCGCTCGTCGCCAGCACCAGCGCCGTCCACAGGCCAGCGCGCCGCGAGGCCAGGCGCCGCACCAGCTCGAACATCGCCCAGATGCCAACCAGACTGACGACGATGAGCGGCATGCGCAGGGCCCACTCGCCCCGCCAGCCCATCGTCATTTCGCTGTAGTGCGCCGCGTCGCCGTGGCCCAAGCCAAACAGCTTCAGCGATATCGCCATCAGCCAGAACGTCAGCACCGGCTTCGAAAAGAACACCCCGCTTGCCGGATCCTGCGGCGAGCCGGGCCACCACAGGCTGATGTAGTCGCCGCGCGCCGCCATCTGACGCGCCACCTCGCCGTAGTGGGTCTCCCACGGATCCCACAGGCCATAGTTGCCCGCGAACGGGACGTAGAGCAGGACCAAAAAGGCCAGCACTGACCAAGTCAGCAGGCGGTCTTTCTGGCCCGGGTCTGGGAGCGGTGGGTTAGGCGTTGCGACGGGAGGAGGGTTTTCGGGCATCGGAATGGCCCGGGGACGATGCCGCAAGCGACCGGGCGCGATCAATAACGAAGATCGCGATGCCCGGTCGGCAGCCCGGTGCTGTTTCCAACCTGGCTGCGGGGGGCTTGGCTTTGCTGGGGGCGGATGCGCCGCTATTCGCGGCAGAGGCGACGCAGCGTTGCGAGGCGGACGACGATGGTCTCGTCTTCGACGGTCTGGGCGTAGGCGACGATCTTGCCGCCGATGGCCGGCCTCACGACAAATACCTGGGCATAGATGTCGTCGAGAAGCTGCAGCGCCATCTTGTGCTTGCTGACGCGGGCGAAGTCGAAGATCCAGCCGAACCAGACGTCCTTCTTGGTCGAGCCGGCCAGCTTGAGGGCACGACGCAGGACATCGATGATGACGGCGTCCTCGGGAATCTCACCGTTTTGCGCGCGGCTGAGCATTTCGTTGAGGCGCGGACCCATCATGCGCTCGGCTTCATCGACGCGACCCATGGCCAGCACGCGATCGGACAGACCCCAGAACAGGCGATAGGCCGAGCCGCGGTTCTGGTTCTGGCCCATGTCGCTGGGCTCGTTTTCGGGGTGCGGTGCGTGCGTCGGCATGTCGAGGCCGAGGCTCGTCGGATCGGGCGCGACCAAGTTCGGCTGCTGCACGCCAGGGTTGGTCATGCCGCCCACGAAGCTGGGGGCTGCCGCGATCGACACGGGGTTCGCCACTGGCTCTTCGCCACCTTGCGAGACCGTGCCGCCGCCCATGCCGGGCTGGCTGTGCGGGTTCCACTGCGGTGCGACGTTGACCGTGGGACGGTGCGGCGAGGGATCTTCCTCGCGCTCCAAGGTGAACTGCTGGGTGCCGACGCCCAAGATGTCGCCCGGCTTTAGCTCGACGGTACCCGTCGCATTGATGCCGTTGACGCGAGAGCCATTGCGGCTCCCCAGATCCTCAAGGATGACAGCGTTTTGGGTAATTCGCAGACGCGCATGGCGACGGGAGACCATCGGTTCATCAACGCGCAGATAGCACTCCGGCCCGCGACCGATGATGACCTCGCCTAACGGCAAGTTGATCTCCATGGTGCGCATGCGCAGCCTAAATCGGGCCATGGTTTTTAAGGTACTCCAGACCCGTCAACGGCCACAAGTATGCAGTGCGACATACTGATTTCTCGAGTGAGGAACGCATCCGGGGGGCCGTATGGAGGCGGGACACCCGGGTTTGCCCGCAGTCGGCCGCCGAGCATGCGCAGGAGCCTGGGAGTCAGGGGTCGGACCCGCCTAGCAGAGCCGCCGCGGCTATGGCTGCCGTCCTTGGGTCGCGTCTGGGCTGCGGTTAGGGCCGCGCGCAAGACTTGATCGCCGACGACGCTTTGGTGTACCTCAGACTGCGTCATGTCAGGAACTATTGAGGCTACCGTACCCCCTTCAACCCTGCCTAGCGCCGTGGAATCTCCGTCGGCTGCTGCCCCACTGGGAGGCTCCGCGAGCGCTGCTGAGGGCTCGGCCAATGCTGCTCCGCCAGCTTGGCCGGTGCAGCTCGATAGACCTCAGGTCATCGCTCAAGAGCTAGGCCTGCGGCGGTCCCAGGTCGAGCGCACCCTGGCTCTTCTGGAGGAGGGAGCGACGCTGCCCTTTATCGCCCGCTACCGCAAGGAAGTGACAGGTGGGCTCGATGAAGTGCAGATCGCGGCGGTGCAGGATCGCGGCGTGTATCTGTCGGAACTCGTGGCCCGCAAGATGGTCATCCTGAGTGAGATCCATAAGCAGGGCAAGCTCGCGCCTGAGCTAGAGCGCCGGCTGATCTCGACGCTCTCGAAGACAGAGCTCGAAGACTTGTACCTGCCGTTTAAGCCCAAGCGCCGGACCAAGGCGACGATTGCCCGCGAAAAAGGCCTGGAGCCGCTGGCCCAGAAGATCCTTGAGCAGGGGGCAGGGCTGCCGAGCCGGGATGAGCTGGCGGCCCCCTTTATTAGTGCCGAAAAGGGAGTGGGCGATACCGATGCCGCGTTTGCCGGGGCTCGTGACATCGTCGCTGAAGTGATCGCCGATGACGCGGCCGTCCGCGCTGCGCTGCGCGGTCTGGCGATGGATCACGGCACGATGCGCTCGCGCCTGATCGCCAAGAAGCCCGAGGCGGGCGCCGATGACGACAAGCCCGAGCCGGGCAACGAGAAGGAGCCCGGTAATGCCGCGCCGGAGCGCAGCGAACGCGGCGACAGTAAGAAGGAAGATCCCGCGGCCAAGTTCGCGGACTACTTCGACTACGAAGAGTCGGTAAAGACCATCCCCTCGCACCGCATGCTGGCGCTGCGTCGCGGCGAAAAAGAAGGCGTGCTGCGCGTCACGTTAGAGGTCGATCGCGACACCGCATCCGGGTTGGTGGCACAGCAGATCGTGCGCAACCCACAGGCCAGCCTGCGCGCCGATCTGGAAAAGGCGGTGAGCGATGCCTACGAGCGCCTGCTCAAGCCGGCGATCGAGGTCGATGTCCGCTTGGCTCTGCGCGAGCGAGCCGATGGCGAGGCGATTCGCGTGTTCGCCGAAAACCTGCGCCACCTGCTTTTGGCGGCGCCGCTCGGCGGCAAGCGCGTGCTGGGCCTGGACCCTGGCTATCGCACCGGCTGCAAGGTCGCGGCGATGGACGAAAAGGGCGATCTGCTGATGCACGATGTCGTCTACCCGACGCACAGCGAGTCGCGGCGGGGCGAGGCGGCGGCTCGCGTCGAGCAGCTGGTGACCGAGCACAAGATCACCGCCATCGCCATTGGCAACGGCACCGCCAGCCGCGAGACCGAGCAGTTCGTGCGTCGCCTGGCTGCCGCCGGCAAGCTGCCGGGGGTCAAGATCGTTGTCGTCAACGAAGCCGGCGCCTCGGTCTATTCGACCTCCGAGATCGGGCGACAGGAGCTCCCAACCC
This sequence comes from uncultured Myxococcales bacterium, assembly GCA_937952145.1. Lineage (GTDB taxonomy): Bacteria > Myxococcota_A > Polyangia > Palsa-1104 > JAEUJZ01 > JAEUJZ01. Next base: position 40,789 of record CALFYE010000221.1, on the reverse strand, counting down.
ACGACCCGACGGTGCGCGGCGCCGTCTCGATCGGCCGTCGGCTGCAGGATCCGCTGGCCGAGCTGGTGAAGATTGAGCCCAAGTCGATCGGCGTCGGTCAGTATCAGCACGACGTGCATCAGCCGACCCTCAAGAAACAGCTCGATCAGGTCGTCGAGAGCTGCGTCAACCAGGTCGGTGTCGACGTCAATACTGCCTCGCCGCGCCTGCTGCAGTACGTCGCGGGCATCGGCGAGAGCCTGGCCAAGGGCATCGTGGCCCATCGCAGCCAGCAGGGGCCGTTCCGCAGTCGCAAGCAGCTTCTGGAAGTGCCGCGGCTCGGCGAGAAAGCATTCGAGCAGGCGGCTGGCTTTTTGCGCGTGCGGCACACCTCTGAAAATCCGCTTGATAACTCCGCCGTGCACCCCGAGAGCTACGACATCGTCGAGCACATGGCGAGCGATCTGTCGGTTGATATCGCGGGGCTGATCGGCAACCGCGAGCTGATCGGCAAGATTGATATCCGTCGCTATGTCGATGATCGCCGAGGCGAACCGACTCTACGCGACATCCTCGCCGAGCTAGAGAAACCCGGCCTCGATCCGCGCAAGGACTTTGAAGAGGTGGGCTTCAACCCCGACGTCACCGAGGTGAGTCACCTCAAAGACGGCATGGTGCTAAACGGCGTCGTCACCAACGTCACCAACTTCGGAGCTTTTGTCGACGTCGGTGTGCATCAGGACGGCCTGGTGCACATCTCGGAGCTTTCGCATCGCTTCATCAAAGACCCCGCCGAAGCCGTCAAGGTCGGCGACAAGGTGAAGGTGAAGGTCATCAAGGTCGAGCTGGATCGCATGCGCATTGGCCTGTCGATCAAGCAGGCCACCGAGCCGCCGGCGGGGGCCGCTGTGCCTGGACGAGGCGAAGACCGCCGTGGCGGACGCCCCGGGGATGGTGGCGGACGACCGGCTGGGCGCTCGGGCGGCGGGCCAGCGGGGGGCGATGATCGCGATCGTCGCAGCGCCGCTGGACCGGGCCGCGGCGATGGCCGTTCGGCACCGCGGGGCGACAGCAGTGGCCACGAACGGGGAGACCGCGGTGGCACTGGACGTGGTGACAGTCGCGGCGACAGTCGTGGCGCACCGCCTCGGGCGGCAGCCGGTGGACGCGATGGTGGTGCGGGTCGCGGTGACGCTGGACAGGACCGTCGGCCACCCGGCCCCGGCGCCGATGCCCGTGCCCGTGGACCCGGGCGCGATGACGGGGGGCGTCGACCCGAGCGCTCGGACGGCCCGCGACCCGGCGACAAGCCGAAGGGATCGCCGTTCAACTCGATCCGCGGCCTGAACGGCTTGTTCAACAAGTAAACGATCAGACCGATCCGCGATCGACGGCTGGGAGCGTGGGCTGTGCTACTGAAGGCGCGACGCTTGATTGGCCTTGCCGAAGGTCCGCTTGGTCTGTTTCGCTAGGTCGATGAAGGCCGTAAAAATCGTCGCGCTCGGGGGATCGATGAAGCCGGGCTCGGCTAGCGTCATGACCCTCAGGACGGCGCTCGATGGGGTGCAGGCCGCCGGCGCCGAGGGCGAGCTCTTGGAAATTCGTACCTTGGACCTGCCGATCTACACCCCAGATCTCTCACCGACGCCCGGAGTCATGCGCCTGGTCGAGGCCGTGGCCGCGGCGGATGGCCTGATCTGGAGCAGCCCGGTCTACCACGGCGGGATGAGCGGAGCATTCAAGAACGCGCTCGACTGGCTGGAGCTACTGAACGATCGCGAGCCGAAGTATCTAACCGACAAGCCCGTCGGGTTGATCAGCACCGCCGGCGGTGTGCAGGGGCTGCAGGCCATCAACAGCATGGAGTTTGTCGTCCGGGCCCTGCGCGGCTGGACCCTGCCGATGGTGGTTCCTCTCGATCGCGCCTGGCAGATGATCGGGCCCGATGGCCAGCTACATGACGAAGCGCTCATCGCCAAGCTAAAGCAGCTTGGCCAGGATGTCGTCGCTGCGGCCGCTCGGCTGTCGCGACCGCTGTAGACCGCCCATGCGCCGATGGATGATCTTGCGATCGCGCGTAGCGTTGGGCCTGGCCTCGGTCGTTCTGCTGCTGGGCGAGCCCGCGACGTCTCAGCCGGGGACGTCCGCCGTCGAGACCGCCGCCCCGATTGCGCTGGCCCGGCGTTCGCTGTCGCCCGGACCCGGTGCGTCCCAAAGTCCGCGCAACGCCAGCTATCGTCTGAAGGCCACCCTCGACGAAAAGGCTCACCGCGTCATCGGCCATGGCACGCTGACCTGGCGCAATCTTGAACGCAAGCCGTGCGACAAGCTGGTCTTCCACCTCTATCAGAACGCCTTTAAGAACTTTGCCTCGACCTTCGTCTTCGAGTCGGGGGCTTCGCTGCGCGGCGCCGAGATGCCCGAGCATGGCTATGGAGCCATCGATCTGTCGACGCTCCGCCTCAATGGCCGCGATGTCCTGGCCAGCGCGGTGCTCGACGACACCCTGCTGACGTTGCCGCTGGCGACGCCGCTTGGTCCCAGCGCCATCGCCGAGATCGAGTTTTCATGGAGCGTGCAGCTTCCCAAAGTCTTTGCGCGATCCGGCTGGGCCGACACCTATCACGCCGTCACGCAGTGGTTTCCCAAGATCGGGGTCTGGGACTGCAGCGACGGCGAGGCCTGCGGTTGGCGGGCCCGCCAGTACCACGGGGTGACCGAATTCTTCGCCGACTTTGGCGTCTACGATGTCGAGATCGATGTCCCGCGCGCCACCCAGGTAGGGGCCACTGGCGTGCTGGTCGCTGAGCGCCTGACCGACGATCGCCGCATCGTCAGCTACCACGCTGAGGACGTCCACGACTTCGCGTTTTTTGCCGATCCCGCCTTCATCGAGATCAAGGACAGCGTCGATGATGGCCAGGGACCGATCCAGGTTCGCCTGCTGTCTCGTCGGGGGCAGGAGGCCCACGATCCGCGGACTCTTTCGGGGGTGCGGGCAGCCATCCGGGAAGGTGCGGAGCGCGCCGGAGCTTATCCGTACAGTAACTTAACTGTGGTGGTGCCGCCGGTGGCTGGCAACGGCTCGGGCGGCATGGAGTACCCGACGCTGATCACCGTGTTTTCGTTCCCGCTGCCGGCCGGCTTGCACGACGTAGAAGAGGTCGCAGCGCACGAGTTCGGGCATCAGTATTTTTACCATCTGCTCGCTAGTGACGAGGTCGAAGAGGCCTGGCTGGACGAGGGCGTCAACGAAACCTTCAGCGGCTGGGTGATGGAGCGGATGTTCGGTCGCTGTGGGGCGGTCGACCTGCCTTACCTGTGTCTGTCGGTCTGGGATCGCAGCTGGCTGGCCTATCGCGAGACGCTGCAGCACGCGGCCCTGGCGACGCCGAGCTACCGCCTGGCGTCCAGCCACTACGGCGCCATCGTCTATACGCACACCGCCGTGTTCCTGCACATGCTCGAAGGGCTGATTGGCCGTGAGCGCCTGCGCCAAGGTCTCCTGCGCTACGGCGAGCGCTCGCGTTTTCGTCATCCCGGCCGGCGCGACTTTGTCTCGGCGATTAGCGAGGGCGCGCGGGAGGACCTGGGCTGGTACTTTAGCCAAGCTCTCGACACCGCCCGTGTCGTCGACTACGCGGTGAGCGAGGCCAAGAGCGAGCGCTTTGAGCTGGCCGCTGGCTTTTACGACTGCCCACCGCGACCGCTGCCGGATTCGGCTGGCTCCGAGCTTTTGCCGGACAGTCGGCGTCTGGGCTATCGCGAGCTGCTTACCCGATCGCAGGCCGAGGCCTGCCGCGACAAGCCGGCCGGACGACACGAGCTCCCGCCGAAAGCCACCGAGGTCAAGCCAGCGCTTTACGACAGCACCGTCGTCGTCAATCGTCGCGGCGACTTCGTCATGCCGGTGCGCATCCGCGCCGTGTTCGCCGATGGCACAGGCGAGATCGCCGAGTGGTCCTTGGCGCAGCAGCAGGCCCTGCCAGAGCAGCGAGCCCATACGCTGAACTTCTATCGTCGCAGCGCCCGCCTGCTGTATGCCGAGGTCGATGCCGGAGGGTGGCTGCACGCCGATCTCAAGCCCGTCGACAACAGCCAGCTCGTCGAGGCCCGGCCGCGACCGGTAGCCCGCCTGTGGCTCAGCTTCATCGGCGCCGTGTCGACGCTGATCGATCTTCTGGGGAGCTAGCATGGACACCGCGCTTGACCCCAGCCTGCCCCCCACCGAAGCCCCAGATCGGCCGTCGTCTCCCGGTGTGGGCTCCCGCCGCGATATGTCGTCCAGCGAGGCCAGCCTTGGCCGCTGGGTTAGCGAGGCGTTCCGTCGCGCCGTGCGTATGCCTCGGCTGTGGCTGAGCCTCTGGATGCTCAACCTTGGGCTCAGCGTGGTGTGCGGGTTGCCGCTGCTCATCGCCCTTGCGACCCAGCTCCTCGATCGGCCGCTTGCCGATGCCATGGCCCGCGGGCAGGCCGACGCAGCGCTGCTCGATCTGCTGCTCAACGGCTCGGGCGTTGCGGCGGGTGTGTTGTTTGGACTCGTCGGGGCCCTGCTTGTGCACTGGCTGGCCAGCGTCGCACTTTCGGCCGGTTTGCTGCGTGCGCTGCTGCCGCCGGGCCACCGTCTGCGTATCCCGACCGACGCGGTCCTGCACCACGCCGCCGCTGCGCTGCGCCCCAGCTTTCGGCTTGAAGTTCTGGCCCTGCTTGGGCTGCGCCTGCCGCTCCTGGTCCTGTGCGTCCTCGCCGCTGCGCTGGTGGGACGGGGACAGCGGCCCTTGGCGGGATCGGTGATGCTGCTTGTTGGAAGCTACGCGCCGATCGTCGGTGTGGGCCTGTGGCTGTGGTCGGCGCTCAGCCTGGCGATCCAGGTGGCTAGGCTGCAGCTCCTGTCGCAGAGCGCGGCGGGGGCCTCGGCCTATCGCATCCTGCGCGCGACCCTGCGCTCGCTTTGGGCCGCGCCGGGCCTGCTTCGTCGGGTGGCTGCCTTATCGCTGCTGTCAGTCGTCGCCTATGCCGTGCTGATCGTCGGAGCTCGCCTGGGAGCCGCGGCCCTGGACTACCGCCTCTTCGTCGGGCTGGCCTTCGGCCTGCGGCAGCTAGCGGCCATGGCCCGTAGCGTACTCGCGCTCTTTCAGCTCGCGACCGCCGGAGAGCTCTGGCAAAGCCAAGCCGATAGCGAGGCACAGACTCGGCTATAGCGAGGCACAGACTCGGCTATAATGGGGCCACTCATGTCGACGGGCCCGATGCAAATAGGTGGCGGTCGGCGGCTCGCCGCGCCGGCTTTCTTGGCGGTCGCTGCACTCGTTGCGTTCTCTCCGCCTGCGGGCTGGGCTGCTGGGCCAGCCAGTGGACTTGGCAGCGAGCCAGCTGAGCCAGTCGCTCCTCCACCGACGGTGTCTGCCCCGCCGAGCGCTGCCCCGGACTCGTCCGCGCCGGTCCCCGCCTCGCCATCGGTCAGCCCGCCACCCGCTGCCCCCGCCGCCCCCGCTGCAACCGATCCCGGGGGGGCTCGCCCGGATGCGCTGCGCGATGTCGATCGCCGCATCGGCGACCTCAAGGACCAGATCTTTCGCGCCAAGGCTCGTCTGAGCCTGCTGTCGGAAAAACACCTGCGCAGCAGCGAGGGCGGGGTGCCAACCAGCGTGACGCAGCAGAACCAGCTGGGCGTGCTGTATCGCTTGGTGCGGGTGGTCTACGAGGTCGATGGCCGCGAAGTCTTCCGTCGCGAAGACGCCGCCCAGAGCCCGATCCCGGGCGGCGAGCTGCCGGTCTGGGATGGCACGCTGCGACCCGGCGAGCACACGCTGAGCGCGACGCTGCTTTACCGCGGCAATGGCAATCGCGTGCTGTCGTACTACGACCAGTACACCTACACCGTGACCGCTGCCCACCGCTTCTCCGTCGTCGATGGCACGGGAATGCGCATCCGCGTCCTGTGCCGCGAAAAGGGTAACTTCGCGACGACCGCCGTTGAAAATCGCCCGTTCATCGAGTTTCAGGTCGAGGACGGCTCGGCCCGCAAGCCAGCGGCGGAAAAAGGTGCTGATGGCCCCCGCTGAGCGCGATGAGCCGGGCCGACGCAGCAGTGCTCGGTCATCCGGCAGAAGCCCCCGCAGCGTCGCCGTCCCCAGCTGGCAGCGATCGCTTCTGGGGCTTGCCTTGTGGATCGGCAGCGCGTTCCCGGCGCTCGCGCAGGAGCCCCCGCCTGCCGTCTCGGCGGAACAGCTGGCGACGCGGATCGCCGATGCCCAGCGCCTGCTGCGTCTGCGCAACGCACCGGCTGCGGCAACGCTGCTCTCCGAGCTGTGGGCCGGGACTGCTGAGTCGCTACCGTCGGGCCATCGCAGCGAGATCCTGTACCTGCTGGGCGTTTCCCTCAGCGAGGCGGGCGAGCTTCGGCCAGCCGAGCGCGTGCTGATTGAGCTTGTCGATCAGCGCAGTGGGCCCGTCGCTGCGCCGTACTACGGCCAGGCTCTGGTGCGCCTGATTTGGCTGGCCACCGAAATTGATAGTCCCGAGCGCGTGCCAGAGTGGCTGGAGCGCCTCGGCCGCCTGCCCGCCGACGAGCGGCCCGCCGATGCGCCCTACATCATCGGCCGCTACCACTTCGCGCGGCAGCGCTATCGCGATGCTCGCGCCGCCTTTGCGCAGCTCGCCTCCGACCGTCCCGAGAGCCTGCGCGCTCGCTACTTCATCGCCGCGGCGCAGGTCGCTGAGGGAGCTCTGGGTGAAGCCGAAGCCGGCTTTCAGGCCCTCGTCGATCTGCCGCTGCCGCCAGCCGATGACGATCGCCGAGTGCGCGAGCTTTCGTACATGGCCCTCGGCCGCATCTATCTCTCGCGTCGCGAGCTCGACAAGGCCCGCGAGGCCTATCTGCACATCTCGCAGAAGAGCGATCTCTTCCGCGATGCCGTCTACGAAGCGGCCTGGGGCGCCATCCGCGCGGAGGAGTACGCTCGCGCCGAGGAGTCACTGCAGCTGCTCCTCCTGGCCTATCGCGACGCGCACGAGACGAGCTACGCCAGCATGGAAGCCAAGCTCCTTCTGGGCCAGCTGCTCTTGCGCCGCGGCGGACTTGCGCGCGCCAGCGACTGGTTTGCTCAGGCCCGCGCCGAAGCCACGCCCGTCGTCGAAGCGCTGCGCGACAAGCTGACTAAACAGGCCCCCGAAGAACCGCGCACTCCCGCCGGAACGACTCCGCCGACCGCTCGACCGCCGTCGCTTGACGACATCGCACCAAAAGCCGCGCACTCTCTTTTGCGGGCGGATCGCGAGGTCGTGCGTTTTCTTGGCATACAGCGCGAGCTCGGAAGCCTGCAGCGCGACGTGGCCGAGGTGCAGAGCAGCATCACAGCCCTCGATCGTCGCCTGACCGAGGCTCTGCGCGGAGGAGGCGACGCCGCGCTCGCCGATAGCCTGCGCGTCAGTCTCCATCGCGAGCGCGAGAGCCTGCGACTGCAGACGCAAGCGCTGCAGCAGGCGCAGAGTGATGCGACCCAGTTAGGCAGTGCGCTTTTGCCTGCAGCACTAGAAGCCGCGCACAAAAAGTTTGCCGAGCTGCGCCTGCGCGCCGAGGCCGGTGAGCTGGATGTCGCCTGGGCCCGCAAGGTCCAGCACAGCGACAAGATGGCCGAGCTCTCGCGCGAGCAGAAGCGCGATCTCCGCATCCTCGACGATGAATTCGGTCCGACGGCAGCGCAGTCCGCGTCGAGCCGCGAGTCGGCCGCACCGCCGACCGCCGATCCCGATGTCACCGAAGATCTGCGCCGCTACCTGGAGACCGCCGAGCAGCTACGCGTAGCGACGCTGGAGCTGGGCCAAGACAACTACAAGCGCCGTCGGGTCGAGGTCAGCCGCGACTACCACAGCCGTATCACCGACGAAGAGCGCGGCGAGCGCGAGGAGCGACAGCGCGCCATCGCCAAGTTCGAAGAGTTTCTAACCCGCTATCCCTACCATCCGCGCTTCGCCCCCGACGCGCTGTTTCGCCTAGCAGAGCTTTACTTCGAGCGCTCGGGCGAAGAGTTCGCGAGCCGCGTCAAAGAGCAAGGGGCGGGGGGCGGCGCTGCCGACCTCAACACCGGCATCCCCAACTACGACCCCAGCATCCGTCTGTATCAGCGCCTGTTACGTGAATATCCGAATTACCGCCTGAGCGATGGTGTTCACTACCTACTTGGCTACTGCCAGGGCGAGATGGGCCGCGATGCCGAAGCCCGTCAGGCGCTGCTCGGGCTGGTCTGTGCCAACAAGTACCGTGCGCTCGGCGAGCCTTCGCCCTGGCCGGGGCGCAAGGGCAAGGCTGAGCTCTACCAAGGCTGCCAGCCCCTGCGCGGTGAGTCGCGCTTCCTGGCCGAGAGCTGGACGCGCATCGGCGAGGTCCACTTCGACCGCGCCGAGCTTGAGCCCGCCGTCGCTGCTTACAGCCAGGTGCTGCCGTTCCGCGACTCGCCGTTTTACGACAAGGCGCTGTACAAGCTGGCCTGGACGTTCTATCGCCAGGATCGCTTTGCCGATGCTGTGCGGCGCTTCGACGACCTCGTGGTCTTCGCCGATCAGGCCAAAAAGCCCGTCGTGACGGCTGCTTCACCGGATGCCAGTCGGGCTCAGCCGACGGGCGGGACCGGTTCTTCGCTGCGCACCGAAGCCATTCAGTACCTGGCGCTGTCGTTCGCCGAGCGAGACTGGGATGGTGACGGCAAGACCGATGCCGAAGCTGGCGTCGCGCGGCTGAGCCGCTTTTATCAAGGCCGCGAGAGCGAGCCGCACGTGCGCGAGGTGCTGATTCGTCTCGGCGATCTGTGGTTTGACCGCACCGAGTACGGCCGCGCCGCTGAGGCCTACCAAGGCGCCATCGCTCGCGCTCCGCTGGCTGCCGACAATCCCAAGCTGCAGGGCCGCGTGGCGCAGGCCTTCGATCGTCAGCGCAGCTTCGAGCAGGCCCTGCGGGCTCGCGAGGCACTGGCGCGCGACTATGCCCCGGGCAGTGCCTGGTACGACGCCAACCGCGACAACGCCGCCGCCATCGAAGCCGCGACCGAGCTTGCCGATGCCTCGCTGATGAACGCGATCACCAATCGCCACGCCAGCGCGCAGGAGCTAAGGCAGCGGGCGCTCAAGGGGAAAGATCCCAAGCTCTTGGCACAGGCGCGGGCCGAGTACCGTCAGGCGGCGCAGTCGTACGCTACCTTCCTCAAGCAGCATCCGGCGGCGAAGAACGCCTACGAATACAGCTACCTGCTGGCCGAGTCGCACTACTACGGCGGCGAGTACGCCGAGGCGGCGGCAGCCTATGTCCGCGTGCGCGATGCCGATGCCAAGGGTGCTCACCTGGAGGATGCGGCCTACGGTGCGATCAAAGCGCTGGAGCATGTCGCCCTGACGTCGCTGTTGGCTGCGCGGGGCAAGGCTGCGCCGGCGGGTGGCGAGGGCGCCGACGACGATATCAGCCGCAGCCTGTCGGATGCGCTGCCGCCGCTGCCAGTCGTTGGCAAAGTCACGGCGGCTGCTCCGCCACCCGCGGTGAACGATGACGTGACGGCACTGCAAGCCGCCTACGACCGCTACGTTGCGCTACTGCCCAGCCACGAGCGAGCGTCGCTGCTGGCCTACAAGTCGGCCGAGCTTGACTTCCGCTATCTGCGCTTTGACCGCGCCCGCACGCGCTTCACTGCGGTGCTCGATCGCTATTGTCAGAGCGACCGCGCCGTCGACGCTGGCAACGCCATCCTGGTCAGCCATACCATCGAGGGCAACCTCGATCAGGTCGAGGCCTGGACGAGCCGCCTGCAGAACAAAGGCTGCGGCGGTCAGGGGGTGCTGGCGCAGCAGCAGCGCGATAGCTTGCGCAAGCTGTCGGAAGACGTGTCGTTCAAGAAGGCCGAGGGCCTGCTCGAAGCCAAGCGCTACGAGGCAGCGGCTGCGATGTTCCTGGCTCTTGTCGAGAAGAACCCCAAGACGAGCAACAGCGACAAGGCGCTCTACAACGCCGCCGTGGCCTACGAGAGCAGCGGCCGTCCGTCCGTCGCGGCGAGCACCTATGAGCGGCTGGCCCGCGACTATCCGCAGAGCCCGCTCGCTGACGAGGCGGTGTTCCGGGCGGCGGTCAATCATCAGCGCATCCTGGTGTTCGATAAAGCGCTGGCCGGCTATCGCGCGATCGCCACCCTGCCGCGCTACGCCAAGTCCACGCACCGTCGAGACGCGCTGTACAACGCAGCGTTAATCGCCGATCGCGATGGCGATCTCGGGCTGGGCATCAGCCTGTGGCGCACCTACGAGGCCGACCCCCAGACCAGCATGGAAGAGGGGCGCGACGTCGCCTATCGCATCGCTCAGCTCGTCGAGCGCCAGAGTCCCAGCACCACCATGGCCGGGGCGGGGCGGGCCGCCGAAGAGTGGGAGCGCCTGCTGCGCAAGTACGGCTCGACCAACACCGTCGACGAGCGCGGCCTGGCTCGCATCGTTGAGGCGCACTATCACATCGGTCGGGCCCGCGACAGCCAGCGCAATCCCATGGATGCGCAGCTCAGCTACGGAAGCGCGGTGAAGCTGGGCAGTCGTCTGCCGCCCGGCACCGACGCCGTCGAGCCGGTGGCGCACTCGGCATTCTTGATCGTCGAGCGCCGCTTGGCTGAGCTTGAGCGGCTGCGCATCGGTGGCGCCGGAGCCGAGCTCGAAGCCAGCATCAAGCGCGTCAACGATCAAGTCGCTGCCGTCGCTGCTGAGTACGAAAAAATCCTCGCCTTCCGCCGCGCGACCTGGACCTTGGCTGCCTACTACCGCATGGGCTACGTGTTTGAGCTCTACGCCAAGGCCCTGCTCGCTGCGCCTTGTCCCCCAGAAGTCCGTCGCCTTGGCGAAGGCGCCTGCGGCCTGTACCGCACCAAGATCGAAGAGAACGTGTCGCAGATCGAAGATCAGGCGGTGGCTCGCTACACCGTGACGCTGGAGCAAGCCGGCCGCCTGGGGGTGGGCAATGCCTGGACTCGCGAAGCCCGTCTGCGCCTGTCGGCCTATCGCCCCGATCGTTTCCCCGCCGCGCATGATGAACGCGTCGCGCAGGGGTTAAGCGTGGGCGGCATCGCAGTCGCAAGCAGCGCGGCGGGCGGCGGGCAAGCTCAGACCCTGGCCGAAGCGCGTGGGGCGTTGGATTCCGCTCAGTACGAGACCGCGCAGATCCTGGCGCGGCAGGTCCTGGCCGAAAACGAGCGCAGCGTCCCCGCTCTGCTGATCTTGGCCCGCGCCAACTATCAGCTGGGCAAGCCGGATCTGGCGGCTGCCATCGTCGGCATGGCGCAGCAGGTCGATGAACAAAATGGCGAAGCTCAGCTGCTCTTGGGACTGCTCGCCTTGGCCAACGGGAAAGACAACCCTGATGCCGCGCGCATCGCTGCCACTGCGGCGTTCCGTCGAGCCACCGAGCTGGATCCCAACCTCGGGGTCGCTTGGCACAACCTGGCGGCGCAGTATCTGCAGGCCAAAAACTACGAGCAGGCGCTGGTCGCTGCGCAGCGGGCCGCAGCGCTTCTGTCGTCGGCGTCTGGTGTGCAGCTGAACCTGGGATCGGCCCTGCGCGGTGTCGGCCGGCATGCCGAGGCGGCTGAGGTCTACCGTCGCGTTAGCGAGCGCGATCCGCAGTACACCGATACCTACTTCAACCTCGGCATCTTGCTGCTTGATGCGCCGAGCGTGCCTGGCTTTGACTCTGTAAGTCAGCGACGGGCCGCGCTGCAGTACTTCCTGCGCTACCAAGATCTGACGGCGGGCCGGCGCGACGACAGCCTGGAAGCCATCATCAAAGAAGCCCGCACTGCCGTTGAGCGTGAAGAGCGACGACAGCAGCGCAAGAGCGGCGGAGGCCGACCATGAGCCTGCGACGTAGCCTCTCCCTGTCCCTGACTTTGTTTGTGGGGGTGTCGCCCAGCCTGCTGTGGGCCCAGAGCGCGCCGGCTCCGGCTCCCGCAGCAGAGCGGACTGCCGGCTCTAGCCCGGAAGCCCGACGAGAAAGCGCCGCGGGCAGCGCTGACAAAGCGCCGACGGCGGCGGCTCCGGGCAAAGATGGCACGGCAGCAGCAGCGTCAGCAGCGCCTGCGGTTCCCGGCAAAGAGGGGGCAGCAGCGACGGCAAGGCCGGCGACGCCTCCCGCCGAAGCGAGCGGCATCCGCGTCGAAAAGACGGCCGGCAACCGCCTGTTCCGCATCACCGAGGGCATGCTCGTCGAAGGCCAGCGCCAGAAGCCCAACGCGTTCTATGTCCTGCAGCGCGCCAGCGCCGCCTACGACTGGGAAAGTCTCGATGAGAACTTCCTGCAGCGTATTATCAAAGCCACTGAAAAGCCGCCGTTTTAGGAGCCCCCCTCGTGTCTAGCAGCGACGCCAATCGTTCGCACCGCGCCCTGCGTATCGGCCTGTTCCTAAACGGCCGACCGCTGGAAGAGCGCGTGCTGCGTCGTCGCGAGACCGTCACGGTGGGGCCGGACGCCCGCTGTACTTTTATCGTCCCGCCGCAGCCCAACCTGCCGGCTCGCCTGCCGCTGTTCGAGGCCACGGAGGCCGGCTATACGCTGGTGCTGCACGATGCGATGCGCGGCCGCGTCACGCTATCGGGCGAAGAACACAGCGTCGGCGATCTGCGCGATGAGAGCATGCCGGAGCGCGACGGTCTGTGCCGCGTGGCGCTGGATTCGGCGGCGCTGGGCGAGCTTCGCCTGGGCGATCTCAAGCTGCTCTTTCAGTTCGTGAAGTCCGCCCCCCTGCAGCCCCGCCCGGTCTTGCCGGTGACGCTGCGCCCGTCGCTGGCCGACGTGCTCCTGCGCGATCGCCGGGTGCTGCAGTTTGGGCTGGCTTCGTTCCTTCTGCACTTCGGCTTTGTCGCCTATCTGCGCGCGATGGAGCGCCCCAAGGCGCCGGACATCGAGGAGCTTCCCGATCGCTTCGTGCGCATGCTGGTGAAAAAAACGCCCGAGCCGCCCAAGCTGCCGCCGCCGAAAAAGGTCGAGGTCGCCAAGCCCACCGAGGCGAAGAAAGACGAAGCCAAGAAGCCCCCGGACACCAAGCCGGGCAGCAAGTCGCCGACTCCGCCCAAGCCCAATCAGCCGGAAGATCCGGCGGCGGCGGCGCGGGCCGCGGCAGAAAAGCAGGCTCGCATGGCCGAGCAGCTTCAGAACCTCGGCGTGCTCAAGATGCTGACCGCCAAGGGCCCCGGCGGGGCGCTGGCCGATGTGCTGAAGAACGGCAGCCCCGACCGCGACGCGGACCAAGTATTTCGCGAGGTCGGCGGCGTGGGACCCGCGACTTCCGATCGCAGCCTGGGGGCGGCGCGGGGTGGCGGCAGCGGCCAGAGCCAAGGCATCGGCGGCCTGGTGGCCAGCGGTCCCAGCGACGGAGTCGGCACAGGCAGCAAGGCTGAAAAAAAGGTCCGCGCGGTGGTCCAGGACTCGGCGCCGCAGGATCTGGATCCCGTCGATCTCGACCCGCAGGCGGTCATCGCCAAGATTCGCCAGTATCGCGGTGCGCTCGTCGCCTGCTACGAGGCGGCGCTCAAGCGCAACCCGACCCTGGCCGGCAAGATCACGCTGCGCTTCACCATCGGCAAGATCGGCAAGGTGACCAAGGTCGATATCGAAGCCGACACCATGCACGACGACGACGTCAGCGCCTGCATCATCGACCACGCCAAGGGCTGGCGCTTCCCGCCACCGCAGAGCGGCAGTGACGGCGTGCAGTTCTCGTATCCGTTCATCTTCCAGGCGTCGAAGTAGGCGGCCGTGATGCAGCGGCGCTCTGTCTCGACTCTGTCTCGCCTGATCGTCGCCTGCGTACTAGGCCTAGGGGGGGCGGCGCAGGCCTCGGATTTATACGGAGGTGGCAGCGATCTCGAAGCTGAGCTTCGCCGCATGCTGGCCTCGCAGGAGCTAGAGAAGCGCCGCGCCGCCGTCGATCACCTCGCCGGCCTAGAGATGCGCATCGCCGCGCCCTATCTGCTGGAGCGCCTGCGCGACAACGAGCCCGGCGTGCGGGCCCGGGCGGCACGAGCCCTCGGACCGGGGGCTGTTCTCGACGCTGCGCCGACGCTATTGGCCTGCATGAATGATGTCGAGGCCCAGGTCCGGGCCGCTTGTGTCGAGGCCTTTGGGCAGTTCGGCGCCTTGCCCGTCGAGCTCCACAAGCGCGCCGCAATGACCCTGGCCCGCGTGATGGCCGATGGGCAGTACGAGGTGCGCCTGGAAGTTCTGCGCGCTGTCGAGCGCCTGCTTCGCAGCGAGGTGCTGGGCATCGATGAGCAGGCCCACCTGCTGGGCCCGGCGCTTTTGCGCGCCGAAGACGAGCACGTGGTAGTGCGGCGAGCCGCGGTGACGCTGCTCGGTTACTTCTCAGCGACGGCTGGCGATGTCCACAAGCGCATCGCGGTGGCACTCCTGGGACGCTTGTCGGATCCGGCTCGTGATGTGCGGCTGGAAGCGCTTAGCAGCTTGGCGCGACTTTCGGAACCGGCGGCGGCTCCGGCGGCGCTGCGCTTGCTCGCCGATCCCGCCGAGGATGTGCGTCGGCAGGCGGTGTTGTACCTCGGTCAGGTCGGCTATCTGCCGGCGGTGCCGGTGCTGGCCGACCTCTTGGAACGGGCACCCGAAGCGATGCGCCAGGGGGCGGCGCAGGCCCTGGCGGCTCTGGTCTTGCGGCAGGCGGCAGCGACGAGCCGGGGGGCTGGCACCGGCCCGACTGCGGCCAGTCGACCGCTGGATGAGGCGATGCGGGCGCTCTCGCGCGGGCTCTTGCGCGATGAGGTGCGACCTGCCGTTCGTGCTGCCCTGCTGTCGCTAGGGAGCCTGGCCGTGCCAACGCTGCTGACCGAGCTTGCGGCCGACCGGCCCGGCTTTGCGCAGCTGCCCCCCATCATCGATATCCTGCGCGATCTGGCTCCCGCCCTGGGCCCGGCCGAGAAGGCGCAGGTCGCAGCGGCGCTGGCGACGGAATTAGGACGAGAGCGACTGCCGCGCGAGCGGATCATCGACGCCCAGGCGGCGCTCGCCGACCCGGCTCTCTTGCCAAGCTTCATCGCGCTCGGCAGCGACAGCGACCCCAGTGTTCGACTGCACGCGCTGCGGGCTCTGGGCGGCCTACCGCGACTCGATGAGCGCGCGCTGGATGCCGTGCTGAGCGCGAGCCGTGACCCCGATCCGGGGCTGCGACTGCAGGCTGCGACGCTGCTCGGGCGGGTGCTGACCGCGCCGGCGCTGTCACGGCTGGGTGAGCTCTTGCGCGATGGCCAGGTCGATGTCCGGACCGCCGCTGCCCGTGCCCTGGCCGACGCCGCCGAGCGAGCCCCGCGCGAGTCCCGCGGTGCTCTGTTCGATGCCCGCAGCCGAGCCGCGCTGGTGGCCGTGGTCAGCGTCTCGGCCGATGGCTTAAAAGACGCGCGCTTTCGTCGCACTGCGGGCCAGGCGCTGGGTCATATCGCCGCGCTCAGCCCGATGCATCGCACCCAGGTGGTGACCGAGATCGTCGCTACCCTGCGCAACCTGCGCGCGTCGTCGGCTGCGCAAGAACTGGTGACCGCACTGGGGGCGGCGCTGCGGGGAGCCGGCCCAGCCCCCGGGCCTGAGGTCGTGCCGGCCCGCGGTCTGCTCTTGGATCTTGCGACGGTCAGCGGCGGGTCTGACAGCGAGGCGGGCTTGCTGGCGCTCGATGCGCTGGATGCCTTGGCGGCCCTGCGCGATCCAGCGGTCGCCGGACGCGTCTCGCGCCTGCTTAGCCACGCTGATCCGCTGCGGCGCCTGCGGGCGGTTGCGACGCTGGGCAGCCTGCTATCGGCTGCCGCCAGCGAGGGCAGCAGCTCGGCGCTGATCTCGGTCTTGCAGTCGGATCGCTCGATGGCGGTGGTCGCCGAGGCGGCCTGGGCGCTCGGCAAGCTGCCACGGTCCGTTTCAGGGGCGGCGGTGGCCGCGCTGCGTCGCGTGCTGGGTCAGCGCGAGGGCATGGGCGGTGAGCGAGCAGTGCGAGTGAATGCGCTGGCCGCGCTGGCCCGTCTTGGGCAGGCCGAGCCGGGCGATGCCCAGGCGCTGATCGAGGGCGAACCTCTGGCCCGGGCCAATGCCGCGCTGCTTCTGTCCACACTGCCGCAGAAGACGCCGGGGATCTTGGCCCGCCTGCGCAACCTGGAAAAAACCGATGCTGACCATCGCGTCCGTCGGGCCGCCAGCCAAGCGCTGCGGGGTCAGGGGCCGGCTGCCGCCGCTGCGCGCACGCAGTTTTTGGGGCTGTATCAGCTCGACATCGATCAGCAGCCACTGTCCGAGTCGCCGTTCCGGCTGACCCTGCCCGATGGCCTGTCGCGGATCGGCATCACCGATCGTCGCGGCATCACCCGCGAGGAACAGGTGCCCGTCGGTTCTTGTGAGGTTGAGCTCGTCTTCGAATAGCTGCGTCGAGCGATGTCGGCTGCGGGGCGGGGAGGGGACGATGGGGCCTAGCTGCGCTGCCCGCGTCGAGCCCGACGCAGCAGCCAAGCCGAGGCGCAGGCCGACAGCGCCGCCAGCAGCCACGGGGTGTTTGAAATCGGTGAGGCTGGCTGCGGACCGCCGATGCTGCAGCCCGTCGCCTGGGCCGTGGAGTAGGCATCAGGAACGGTGCACATCTTGGGATCCATGGCCGAAGGATAGGTGTTGATGATGCCCGAGACGTCGTCGGCCTGCGGGATGCGCTTCTTGACCTCTTTGGGATCGGCCGTGGGGTACATCGTCGTGTCGTAGATGGCCTGGTAGCTGGCGTTGGTCAGCCGGCCTGACTCGACGGTACCGCACGAGATCACAGGGTTGCCGCTGCCATCGCGGGTGCAGGCAGGCATGCTGTCGCCGGGCGTGCGCTTGCAGCTGTGCTCAAGCCCCATCAGGTGGCCGATTTCGTGCGTCAGCGTGTTCCACAAGTCGGTGGCCTTGCGCTGGCCGCTGTTCGGCGCAGCCTGGTCAGCGTTGTAGAAGTAGTTGTTGACGGCGTTGAGCTCAATGTCGGCATCGATGATGCGGCCGTCGGCGGTGGCATCGGTCGGCTTGTTGATGTAGGTGACGGTAGTGATGGCGGCCGCGGCGGCGTCGTAAGGGATGGCGGGGTTTTTGTCGGTGGCCGGTCGTCCCCAGGTGGTGCTGCGAAACTTCACGACCTGCAGGCGGTCGGTGGCGACGGTCTCGCGCTTACCGTTGGCCGACAGATACTTCAGCTGCAGGAAGCTGCTGGCCGAGGTGCGATCCATCCAGCTTTTGATCGAAGTCTGGATGGTGCTTTCGATATCGGTGAGCGGCATCTCGCGCACTCCGTCCGAGTCCGCCGTGATGTAGATGCAGGTCTGGGCCCAGAACACGGGATGGCAGCCCTCGACGGTGTACGAGCGCACAAAGGCCTGCGCCGGCAGCGCCAGGGCCAGCGTCGAGGCCAGCGCGAGCCCGACCGCAGCGACCTGCGATTTGGTGACGGTCATGGCTGACCTCCTCGGCTGCTGCTCGCCGGTGGGCTGGCGGCCTTGGCGGCGCGCGCATCGAGCAGTCCGCGGACCTGTGCCACGACTTCGTCCAGCGTGCGGCCACTGGCACTCGGTGTGGTGGGCTGGCCACTTGGGGCGATGAGCTCGCCTTCGCCAAGCTGCACATCCAGGCGCGCGACGCCGCTCGGGTCGCGATAGACGTGCATCGCGCCCTGCGCCATGCCGACGGCGTAGTAAGCGCCGGCCCGCTCGCTGGCGAACAGCAGCACCTGCTCACCGGGGCGATAGCTGGCTTCGCCGTGCACACGCTGCCCAAGCTCACCCACCGTGCCGCCCAGGTGGCGAACCACGAAGCGACTGCCGGCCGGAACTCCCAGAAGCTCGCGCTCGCAGCGGATGGTCACGTCGGTGACGATGTACGTGCTGCCTTCGCCAAGGTAGTGCGAGACGACCTTTTCCACGGTGCCCAAGAGCACGCGGTCCGCGGTGTTCGACAGCGCGGGCAGATCCAGGGCGTTAAGCGTCGTGGCCGCCGCCGGCGACACCCCCAAGCACAGCCACAGCGAGAGTGCCCCGAGCGTGAGCGCACATCGGGTGCGAAGACGCCCAAGCTGCAAGATAGGTTGAGAACTAGGCTTCATGACGATCACCTCATAGTCGTGTGCAAGTCGCACGCATCTAGCTTCACTCCGTCGGGCTAGCCGTGGCAAGCCTGCGCGCGCCGACCTTGGTTTGACAGGGCGGCCCGTCGGTTGATACACAGCGGCGGTGAGCACAGACGGTAAGACCTCGACTGACAACCCCTTCTTTGGTGACAACCCTTCACGCGATGGTCGTGACGTTCGCGTCCGCATCGCGCCTTCGCCGACCGGTGATCCGCACGTCGGCACCGCCTACATCGCGCTGTTTAACTACGTCTTCGCCCGCAAGCACGGCGGCAAGTTCATCCTGCGCATCGAAGACACCGACCAGACCCGCTCGACGCGCGCCAGCGAAGAAGCCATCCTGCGCGCCCTCAAGTGGGTCGGGCTGCAGTGGGACGAGGGGCCGGACATCGGCGGGCCCTGCGCTCCCTATCGTCAGTCTGAGCGCAGCGGGCACTACAAGCAGCACGCGATGGATCTCGTGGCGCGCGGTGCGGCCTATCCCTGCTTCGCCACCGCCGAAGAGCTTGAGGCGATGCGCAAAGAACAGATCGCCGCCGGCAAGACGCCGCAGTACGACCGCCGCTATCGCAACCTGCCGAAGGACGAAGCGCAGGCCCGCATCGATCGCGGCGATCCCTACGTCATTCGCTTGGCCATGCCGCTGGTCGGACAGACCCGTTTTGTCGATGGTCTGCGCGGCGAGATCGTCATCGATAACTCCACCATCGACGATCAGGTGCTGCTGAAGTCAGACGGCTTCCCGACCTATCACCTGGCCAACGTGGTCGACGATCACATGATGGGCATCAGCCACGTCATCCGCGCCGAAGAGTGGATTATCTCGACCCCCAAGCACGTGCAGCTCTATCAGGCCTTTGGCTGGCAGCCGCCGCAGTTTCTGCACATGCCGCTCCTGCGCAACCCCGACAAGTCGAAGATCTCGAAGCGCAAGAATCCAGTGTCGCTTGACTACTACCGCGACGGTGGCTACTTCCCGGAAGCGCTGCTCAACTTCCTTGCGCTGATGGGCTTTTCGTTTGGCGGCGATCGCGAAAAGTTCACGCTGGCCGAGATGATCGAGGTCTTCGACTTCGCCAAGGTCTCGCCCGGCGAGCCGGTGTTCGATCTGCAGAAGCTGTCGTGGCTCAACGGTCTTTACTTGCGTGAGATGGGCGATGCTGAGCTCGTAAAGCGGCTGCGCGCCTGGCGTCTGTCCGATGACTATCTGCTGTCGCTGATGCGCATGCTGCGCGAGCGCATGGAGCGGCTCGATCAGTTCATCCCCGCGGCATCGTTTTTCCTCACCGGCGATCTCGATTATTCGGCACCCGGAGTGCTGGATCAGCTGGTGCCCAAGGGCCGCGATCGGACGACGACTGCAACGGCACTTGCCGGGCTGTGTGATCACCTGGAAGAGACAATTCGCGGCGACTGGACGCACGACGCGCTGGAAGCCGCCTGCCGCAGCTTCTGCGAGAAGTCGGGCTGGAAGACCAAAGAGCTGTTCATGGGCATCCGCATCGCCGTCACCGGCCGCACCGCATCGCCGGGCCTGTTCGATACGCTGGCCGCGGTGGGCAAAGATCTGACGCGTCGGCGTCTGCGCATGGCGGCGCAAGCGCTGCTGACCGCCCCGGCTGCGACACCTGCGTCGGCACCGGCTGCGGCTCAGCCACCCGTGGCCAAGCCGGCCCCCGAAAAGCCCAAGAAGCCCGCACCGGCCCCGACGGGGGGCGAGGGAACGCCGGCTTAACGGCCGCCTCTCCCCGCGCGAGTCGACGTGCTGTTTGAGTCGATAGGGCCGAAGAGCGGAGCGCCGATCGGGGGGCCGGTCAGCTATCGCGATGGCGTACACATCGAGTCTGCCGAAGGGCAGTCGCTGTGGTGCGATGCCGAGCGGCAGCGCGAGCTGTGCTTCATCGCCAGCGCCGCGGGTCTGTCGCAGCTTCGCCTGTCCGATGCGCTCCTGTGCAGCGAGCGCTCGTGGCGTCTGCATGCCGAGCTCCTTGCCGCGAGTGATCGCGTCCTGAGCAAGCCGCCCTCGCTGCTGCTTTCGCCGCCGGGGCGTCCGTTTCAGCTGGGGGCGGCGCGGCTGGAGCTGTTTCCGTCGGGACAGCTCCCTGGCGCGGCGGGTCTTTGGCTGCGGACGCCGCGCGGCACCGAGATCGTCTACGCCGGAGCGCCGAATCCCACGCCTCGGACCACCGTCGAGGCGATGCAGGTGCGCGCTGCCGAGGCGCTGATTGTCCACGCGCCGCTGGCCCTGCAGGACCGCGCCCTGCCCAGTCGCGACGAGGCGCTGCGGGTGCTGGCCGCCGAGCTGACCGCCGCGACGGCCGAGCGCGCGATCTGCGTCGTGCTCTGTTCGGCGCTATCGACCGCGCCTGAGCTTTTGCATGCGCTGCGCACCGAGCCGCTCTTGGCAGCGCTCGCGTCTCGACCACCGCTGTTTGCCCACTCGCAGATCCTGCGCGTCTGTGCCGCCTACCGTCGTGTCGGTGCCCTGCCTGATCACCTGCCGGCCGATGCCCCGACGCTGCGTCGCTATGGCGGCGCGTTGCCCGCGGGCAGCGTCGTGCTGTGGCCGCTCTCGGCCGGGGCGGGGACGCTGTCTTCGGTGGTCAAGTCAGCGCCGGCGGGATCGGCGACTCGCGTCATCCTGTGTTCAGGCGCGGCGCTGCTGCCCGGCTTTGCCGACCGGCTGTCGGCGCAGCTTGCCGAAAAGTCGCTGACCCTGCACGCCACCGTGCCGTTTCCCGATGCCCTCGATCGACCGGGGCTCCTGCGCTATGTGCGCGACAGCGGCTGTCGTCGGGTGTTCCTGACCGCCGGCTGCAGTGAAGAGCTAGGCGCTGCGCTCGCCCCCATCGCTTGTCATCCGCTGGGCCCACCGAGTCAGCTTCGTCTCTTCGACTAGCGCGCGCTGGCTTGCGAGCGGCTCGCCCGGCACTCCTGCAGAAAGCTCTGCAGAGCTTCGAGATATGCGGCTCCGCCGACGTGATAGACGTCGTTGTGATGCGCGCCAGGCACGGCGAGAAAGCGCTTCGGCTCACGCGCGGCGGCAAACAGCGCCTCGCCGTGGGCGAGAGGAATCAGCTCATCGTGCGTTCCATGCACGATGAAGAGCGGCGCCGTTAGCCTGGCGACCTTGCCGTGATTGTCGTAGTGCGTGCGCAACAGCGGACCGATGGGCAGTCGGGGGAAAAGCTGCTTGGCCATCGCCCGCACCGACAGGAACGGGGCTTCTAGCACGACACCACCGACCCGCCGATCGAGGGCGAGCTGCAGCGACACCGCACAGCCCAGCGACTCGCCAAACAGCACGATGCGGGCCGGTGGGACGCCGCGTGTGACCAGCCAGTCATATGCCGCGCGAGCATCGATGTAGGTGCCTTCTTCCGTCGGAGATCCGCTGCTTTGACCATAGCCGCGATAGTCGTAAAGCAGCACATCGACGGCGAGCGCGCGGTGAAACAGGGCAGCGCGCGGCAGGCGATCCGCCACCGTCCCGGCGTTGCCATGCGAGATGATCAACGTCAGCCGATCATCGATCACAGCGCCAGCGCTGCGGATGTAGTAGCCGTGCACGCGCTTTCCATCGGGGGTGGCGATGTGCAGCTCTTCCGCCGAAAGCCCCAGCTCGGCCGGACTTGGGCCCGGCGCCCGCGACGGGAAATAGATGAAGTTTCGCTCTAGTCCCAGCATCGCAAGACCCCCAAGCAGGACCGTGAAGACGACGAGCCCCACGACGATCGCGCGCAGCGTGCGTCGCAGGGCAGGATTTTGGGCCGCAGTCGGCATGTCGGGCTCGATTGTATCCGGTGCGGGCGACGGCAAGCGACCGCAGGCCGGGGACCGACCGGCGAATGATACGATGCCAAGAACATGTCTATTTTCGATGGGCTTCTCGGGTCACTGCGGGGTAACGCCCGGCGCAAGGAGGCGGCGGGCCTGCTGCCAGAGCTTGGCGCGCTTTCACATGTCGAGCGGACGCAGCGCATGGTGGCGCTGGGCCAGGCCGCGCGCGACGATGGCGCTACGCGCGAGCTACTCGGCGAGCTATGGCGTACCGAGGGAGATGCCGGGTCCTACGCTCGCCGCCTGGTGCTCAAGAGCTGCTATGGCAGTCGCGATGGCGCGCGCGTGCTGCAGGCGCTGTCTGATCCTTCGCGTCTGCTGCGGGCTGGGGCGCGCAAGCTGGTGGCGCTGTGCTGCGACGATACGCAGGCGAACGGGGCGCTGCAGACCACGTGGTACGTGCGACAGCACTTGCCGCTGCTCAGCCGGCTGTGGGCCGCGGGACGGCTGGCACCGATCGATGCGTTCCTCGACTGGCTGGCACTGCAGCCGGGGGATACGCGGCTTGCCGACTGCGTACCGTACGGGTCGCCGGCCGCCATCGAGCGTCACCTCGCCGCCGCGCTGCGCCGTCCCAGCGTCGTCTTTTGGGAAGGGCTGCTCTGTCGGGCGCCGCAGATCCTGGTGCAGCACCTGCTGGCTGCGCTCTCGACGGGGCAAGGCAAGCCAGAGGCCCCGCTGTGCTGGGTCGTCGAGCGCTCGCTGCCGCGCCTATGCGTGCGCGAGCCGCTGGCTGCGCTGTCGGTCATCGATGCCTATCTGGCGCGCGGCCAGGCGGTTCCGGGGAGCGTCTGGGGGCCGCTGTCTCGACGGCAGCCGGGGCAAGCAATTGCGGTCGCGGTACGACATCGCGTGTCCCTGCCGCGGGGCTTGTTCGAGCGGGCAGCGCGCAAGCTCACCGGCGAATCGATCGCGGCCTTGCTGCGCCACGACTGCTTTGCCCTCGGCGAGCCGCAGACCTGGTTCCGCTTCCTGTCGGCCGAGAGCAAGGCCGCGGTGCTCCTGGCCTGGCGCGAAAACGTGAAGCAGCAGCCAAGCTGGGGCGCCGCGCTGTTGCGTCAGCTGGCGCTAGATCTCGCGCTCGGCACGCCTGAGATCATCGACGACGCCTACGCTCGCTGGTCGCCGGCGGCGCAGGATGCAGATGGCGTGATCGCGCTAACCACCGTCGCGCAGCTACCCGCCAGCCTGGCCGAGCGCGAGGGGCGTCGCCACCTGACGCAAGTGACCGCGCTGCAGACTCGACCGCAGCAGCGCCTACTGTACGCGCGCTTCCTGCCCTGGGACGAAGCGCTGGCTAGCCTGAAGCCCTACATCGGCCATCCCGAGGGCGATGTGCGCGGCCGGGCAGTGGCGGTGCTGATCTCGCTGGCTGGTCACACCTCCGACGCCGAGCGCCGCGCCGGGCTGGTCATCGAGGCCCTGCGCCTCGTCAAGGCGCGCAAGAACGAACAAGATCCGGTGCGACTGGCGCTGCTGCAGGCGCTGGTCGCTTGGCCGCGCTGGGCTTGGTCAGCCAGCAACCTGGGCGATGTCGGCCAGATCCTGCGCGACGCTCTAGATGCCGCCGATCTGTCGCACGCCACGGCGCAGATGGCCGAGCAGCTGGTGGTGCGACTGTTCCGGCTCGACGGGGAATGGGGCGGCAAGTGGCTAGCCACGCTGATCAAAGAGCGCGGCACGATCTACGCCCCGCGCCTTGGTGATCAGCTGACCGCCGACGATGTGCGGGCGGTGGCGCCGCATCTGCTAGAAGTCGCCAAAGCCTGGGCGCTGCGCGAGCGCGAAGGGCATCTAGTCAACCTGGCCGCGAGCCTGGCCGAGCGCTTGGATCTGGTGCCGGGCTTGGTTGGCGTCCTTGAGCGCGTGCTGCGCAGCACGGCAAGCGCTGGTCATGCTCTTTCGCTGGCGACCCTTTTGGCCAAGCATCAACGGCCGCGATTCTTGGCCATCGTCGACGATTTGGCGACGCGCTGGCTGAGCCAGAAGTGGGACTCGGCGCTGGCTTCGTTGACGCAGTCACTCAAGCGCGGCGAGGTGCCCGCCAGCCTGGTCAGCGCGCTGGAGCTAGCCCTGGAGCGCTGCATCCATACCCACCAGGCATCGACGCTGCTGTCGGCGCTCGCGCTGCGCGCACCTTCCGATTTTGCCCGCATCGTGCCGGCTTGCTTGGCGCGTGATCGCAGCTTTGTCTGCGTGCCCACGGTCTACGAATACCTGCACGTGCGCCGCACCGATCTGCTGACCCCGTACCTGGGCGGACAGGTCGTCACCGGGCGCTTTGCGACGGGAAACACGCGCTGGCTGCTGCCGTTTGAGGACGGTTTTTTCCGCTGGACGCCACAGCAGCAAGAGCTGTTCGGCGCGCAGATCGGATCGGTCTGTGGCGATCAGGATCGCGATACGCCGTCGATTTTCTGGGCGCTGTGCCGGCTGCCAAACCTGGGCTATGTGCCGCCGACCACGCTTTCGCAGCTCGCCGATGATCGGCGGCCGGCGGTGATGGAAAAAGCGGTACGCGTGCTCGGTCGCTGCGATGCTGGGCAGGGCGTGCCCAAGCTGATGTCGTGCCTCGATGATGCTCGCGCCCGCTATGCCATCTATGGCCTGCGTCGCGCCGTGCTTGAGATGCCCCCCGACGCGGCACTGCCGCTCTTGCGCAAGGTGCCGCTCACCAAAGTCACGGTGGCTAAGGAGGTCGTGCGCCTGCTCGGTGAGCTGCGCTCGGATGCCGCCTATGCGGCGCTCTTGGCCCTGGATGCGCCGACGCTGCATCGCGACATCCGCATCGCGCTTCTGCGTGCGCTGTGGGATCACCTGGAGCGCGAAGAGACCTGGGGGCGCTATCGCACCGCCGCCACCGGACCTGACTGGGTCTTGGCCAGCCGCGTCGGTGACATCCCTGCCGATCGTCTGACCGTGGAGGTCGATCGGAAGCTGTCGCAGGTGCTGGCCCTGGTCTTGGGTCGTCCTGAGCCCGAGGCTCGCCTGGAGCTGCTGCGGCGGGCACCTGGGCTGCCGATCAAAGATGCCGAGCGCGCCTTCCTAAGCGCCTGCCTGGCTCGCTTGGATTCGCGCTTTGCCGACGAGACGCTGGCTGCCTGGCAGGCCTGTGCAGCGCGAGCTGCCGAGAGCGACGCCAGCACGCTGCGTCCGGCGTTTGTGGCACTGCGCAGCAATCGCCGTGCGCTGTCGCTGATCATCAGCCAGCTCTTGCCGCAGCTACCGACCCAGCAGCCCGTCGTGGCCGAGCTGGCCGAGGCCCTGCTGGCCGCGCTTTCGACCGACGATCTCGCCGCGCCGATGTTCGTGCGCCTGGGGCTCGTCCACTACAGCTTGCCCAGCTCTGCTGCGCGCTGGCTGGCCCTCCTGCACTCCGTTTCGCAGCGCGGGCTTTTGCACTGCGTGACCTTGGAGGCCGCTGGCCAGGCCCTGCGTGGGCTGCCGATCACGCGTCTGCCAATCGCCGCGCTCGATGCGCTGGTGGCGCAGCTGGGCGCGTCGAGCGATCCTGCGCTGCGCTATCTCGGCCTGGTCCTGTTGACGACGCTGGCTGCACCCGAGCATGGCCAAGGCTACACACCGGCTCGTCGCGCCGTCCTGCAAGCGGCCAGCCGCGACCCGGTGCCGATCGTCGCAAGCTTCGCGCAGTTTTGCTTTCCTCCGGCGGAAGAAGCGGAGGCCTCCGCTGCCGCAAAGATCTGACACAGGATCGCTGGGCGGGTCGCACTGGCCCGATCCGTAATGTTTGTCGCACCAAGGAAACCAATCGACGGATGAGCACCCTGCCGGCCGGAACCGTGTTCGCGCAGCGCTTCGTCATCGTCCGTTTGGCGGCCCAAGGCGGCATGGGTGACGTCTATCGCGCCCACGACATGCTGCGTGGCGGCCTGGTCGCGCTCAAGCGCCTCTCATCGGGAGCCGTCACCGAAAACGAACGCTTCAAGCGCGAGTCCCAGCTCCTTGCCGAGCTGCACCATCCCGGCATCGTGCAGTACATCGACAGCGGCCGCACTCCCGAGGGTGAGCCCTACCTGGTCATGGAGTGGCTGGAAGGCGAAGATCTGGCGCAGCGCCTCTCCCATCGTGACCTCAGCCTGAGCGAGACGCTGGCCATGCTGCTTTCGGTCAGTGATGCCCTGAGCGATGCGCACAGTCACGGCATCCTCCATCGCGATCTCAAACCTTCGAACCTGTTTCTGCGCGACGGCGACGCCGGCCGTCCGGTGATCCTCGACTTCGGGATCGCCAAGCAAAAGACGGCCGTGGTGCGGTTGACCAAGACGGGGGCCGTGCTCGGGACACCGGCCTATATGGCGCCGGAGCAAGCCCGGGGAGAGCGCGATCTGACCGCGGCGGTCGATCTGTTTGCGCTTGGCTGCGTGCTCTACGAGTGCCTCGCCGGGCAGCCGCCCTTCGTCGGTGAACACCTACCCGCGGTGCTGACGCAGATCTTGTTTTCCGAGCCGCCGGCCCTGGCTTCGCTGCAGCCCACGCTGCCGCCTTTTGTCTGTGCGCTCGTCGAGCGGCTGCTCAGCAAGGATCCCGCGCGCAGGCCGCCGAGCGCTCTTGCGCTGCGCAATGAGCTCCGATTGCTATTGAGCAGCCATCCCGAGGCAGCGACCGATGCCCGCGCTGAGCAAAGAGCAGGGGAGGGGGCTGCTCCACGCGCCGACGATGCACCGGGGGCTGAGCGCGACTCGGTGCCCGACCAGACCCTGCCCTGGCTTCCCTTCATCGGTCGCGACCGGGAACTTGTGCTGCTGGTGCAGGCCTGCGACACCTGCTTTGAAGAGCGGCGAGCCAGTGCCTTGCTCGTCACCGCGTCAGCCGGGATGGGCAAGTCGCGCCTGCGCTATGAGTTCCTGCGCGGCCTCGCCGAGCGACATCCGGAGTGCCTGGTCTTGCACGGGCGCGGCGAAGCCCTGGCCAGCGGGACACCGTACGCCGTCTTAGCGCAGGCGCTGCGTCGGCTGTGCGGCATCCAAGCCGGCGAGGAAAACAGCCTGCGGCGGCAGAAGCTACGCCAACGACTCGGTCGCGCGCTGCCCAGCCACGAGTCGCAGCGCATCTTGGAATTCATGGGCGAGCTGTGCAGCATCTCGTACGCCGATGCCGCCAGCCCGCCGCTGCGTGCCGCGCATCAGAACCCGGCGCTGATGGCGGAACAGCTGACGCAGAGCTTCAGCGATTACCTGCAGGCCGAGTGCGAGCGCCAGCCGGTGCTGGTGGTGATCGAAGATGCGCACCTTGCCGACCAGATGTCGAGCCGCGTGCTTGGCCAGGCGCTGCGCGATTTGCGCGATCAGCCGCTGTTTGTTCTCGCGCTGGCCCGGCCCGAGATCGACGAGCGCCTCCCTGGTCTGTGGGTCGAGCGGGGCGTAGTCCGTCTACCGCTGCCAGCGCTGGGCAAGCGGGCGAGCGAAAAGCTGGTGCAGCACGCGCTCGCTTCGGCCGGCCAGCCAGGAGAAGCGGGCGAGACGGCCGCGCGCATCGTCGAGCAGTCGGGCGGGAACGCGCTGTTCTTGGAAGAGCTGGTTCGCGCCGTGCTGGCGGGCCGGGGCGAGGCGCTGCCGCAGACCGTGTTGTCGATCTTGGAGGAGCGGATCGCGGCGCTGCCAGCTGGGGTCGGGCACCTGCTGCGAGCTGCCAGTGTGTTCGGTGACGCTTTCTTCCTGGGGGGCGTGCGTGCGGTGCTGGGACAGACGACCACCGAGACCGTGCTGCGCAGCTGGCTTTTGCTCTGCGAAGAAAAAGACCTGATCGATCCGCGCCGCAAGGGCCGCTTCGTCGGCGAGCCGGAGTATCGCTTCCGTCACGCCCTGATGCGCGAGGCGGCCTACGCCGGTCTATCCGACGAGGCCAAGCGCGCCGCCCATGGCTGCGCCGGCGACTGGCTGGAACGCATGCGCGAGTCCGACGCCATGGTGCTGGCTGAGCACTTTTTGCGTGGCGGTCAGCCCGAGCGCGCCGCCGTCTGGCTGTACCGCGCGACGGCCGATGCGCTAGATGCAAATGATCTGCATTTGGTGCACGAGCGCGCTGAGCGGGCGGCTGCGACGGGTGTTGGGGGCAGCTTGCTGGGGCGGGTCCGGCGGCTGCAAGCGACGGCAGCATTCTGGCTTAGCGAGTACGCGGCAGCCCGCAGCTACGCCGAACAGTCGATTCCGCTCCTGCCCGTCGGCAGTGCCGAGTGGTTCCTGGCCGTTGGTGAGGCCGTCGCATCCTGCGGGCGCCTGGGTGATGCCGAGGGCGTGCTGGCCCACTTCGAGCGCGCCAACCTGGCGACTGCCGAGAGCTCGGCGCGGGCAGCGCGGGTGATCTGCCTTTCGCGCGCCGCGTTTCCGCTGATCCAGCTGGGTCAGCTGGCGCGGGTGGCCCCGATCATCGAGCACCTCGCGGCCGAGAGCGAGGGGCTGGGCGAGAGCGAGGCGCTGGCGCGGGCCCAGGCCTGCCAGGTTATGGCCGAGTATGCCCATCACCAGGGCGATCTCGAAGGGGCGGTGCGTCGGCTAGAGCGAGCGACGGAAGCCTTCGTGCAGGCGGGCGATGCGCGTAGCGCGCTGAGCGAGAGCAACAGCATGGCGGCGAGCTACGTCGAGCTGGGTCGGGTGGCGGAGGCCGAGGCCATTTGCCGTCGCAATCTAGCGCTGGGCGAGCGCTACAACACGCCGCGCGCCACAGCCTTTGCGCGCTTCGTGCTGGCCTATGCCTTGGTCTACCGCCCGCAGGGAGCGGCGGAGCAGCGTCAGCTGGCCGAGTCGTTGGTCAGCGAATATCGCGCCGCCCGCAGCCTGCGTATGCAGGGCATCTCGCAGCTCCTTGTGGCCATCGCCGAGCTGCACCTGGAACAGCCGGTCGCGGCCGAGGTAGCGGCCCGAGAGGCCGTTGAACTCCTCGCGGCGTATCCGGGGATGCGAAGCTGGGCGCTCGCGATCCATGCGCGGGTGCTCTTGGCGCTGGGCCAGACCGAGCAGGCGCTGGAACAAGCCCGCGCCGCGCATCAACTTTTGACCGAGCGCGGTGTGCTTGAGCGCGGCCAAGGCTGGCCGCCGATTGTGCTGGTCGAGGCGCTCTTGGCCGCGCAGCAGCCGGATGCCGCCCGGCGGGCGCTGGTCGATGCGCGACATCGCTTGGACGAGCGGGCTCGCCGTATCCAAGATCCCCAGACCCGCGCGCAGTTCCTAAAGCTCTGGCCGCACGCCCGGACCCTTGAGCTGGCTGCGACGCTTTTGCCTTAAGCTGCCGGAGGCGTGAGCGGGCCGTAGACGGCCTGCGCAGCGGGCAAGCTTTGGGCCCGTGCCAGCCATTCGCTGACGTGGGGCAGGTCGGCAAATAGATCAGCCCGTCCCAGGTGCACCAGGCGCACCACGATCGGCAGCGTCTCTAGATCGGCCAAGCTCACGCTGTCGCCAAACAGCCAGGGCTGATCGGCGAGCAGCGCTTCCATGCGCTGCAGCATCAGGCGCAGCGCGTCGTAGGCAGCGCTCACTTCAGCATCGTCGATCTGGTTGTGCAGAGTGCGCAGCCAGCGCTTGCGGGTGGTCTCGTCTGGCGCTCGTTCGACCTGCGCTTGGACTTCTGCCGTCGGAAGCTGGGCCAGGGCGGGTGCGACCCAGGCGCGATACGTCGGCGATGCGATTTGGATCGTCGGGCCGGTGTCGATGTACTTGGTCCACATGCGGATGCGGGCCCGGCGCACGCGATCTTCAGGTGGCGGCAGCAGCGCGGGCTGGGGCTTCAGCTCTTCGAGAAACTCATTGATGATCGAGGACTCGTAGAGCGGCTGGCCATCGACGACCAGCGTCGGTACTTGGCCGTTCGGATTCAGCGTCAGGTATTCCGGGCGGAGCTGATCCAGCTTGATCAGGTCGACGATCTGCTCGGCGACCTCGATGCCTTTGTGGAACAGACACAGACGAACTTTCTGCGACGTGGTCGACAGCGGAAAGTAATGCAGCGTGATCGGCATGGGCTGCCCTCCTTGGTTGGTCAGATGCCCGCTCGCTGCGGGTGTTACAGCGACATGATGCCGCGCCGAGGAGTGGTGGTGCCGTAGGTGTCGGGGGTTAGCTTGACGCCTAGCTCGGCGAGGGCGGCGCGGTGCTCGGGGAGGGGTGTGCGCAGCATCTTTTTTTCGAGGCCGGCCAGCTTGGCGAAGCTTTCGTGCCCGTGCAGGCGGGTGACGAAGGCGGCGACTTTTGGCCAGCGCGCGGCATCGACCTGGTAGCGGGTGAATGCGGCGTTGCGGAAGAAACAAGCGATGCTGATGTCAGCGATCGAGAGCGCACCGAAGATGAAGCCGTCGGCGGGAAGCTGCGCTTCTAGATAATCGAGGATGGATGGGATCTCTTCGCTGTGGGCCTTCTGCAAGATGACGGGATCGGGGGCCTCGCCCCAGACGGCGGGGCGGATCATGGCCTGATTGAAAAGGTGCCAGATGAAGACCTCGGCCATGCGGGTGTCGGCGAATTCTTCCAGCCAGCGGGCGCGGGCGCGGGCGGCGATGGCCGACGGATAAAGGGCCGGCGTAGGGTAGCGATCTTCGAGATACTGGCAGATGACCGAGGAGTCACACAGCGTCACCTCGTCATCGATGAGCACCGGAATGCGTCGCAGCGGGCTGAGCTGGCCGAAGCGGTCGTCGCCGAAGAACGGCACGATGGGATCGAGCTGATACGAGATTCCTTTTTGGTCGAGGCAGACCAGGACCTTGCGCACGTAGGGAGAGAGCGGACTCCCAATGATCGTCACCGTTTCCGTCATACCGTCCATTCTGACGGAAGGTCGCGGCGGCCGGTCGAGAGAATTTTACCGTCGGTGGGTAGCGATGCTGGGGGGCAGGACGGGGGCGGCGAGCTTGATCAGAAAGCCATCGGCCTGGCCCTTGGCGGTGAGCGTGGTGTCTTCGAACTGCACCGACTTTTCAAAGTAGCCGCCGATGTACAGCGCATCGGCGGTGTGCGCCACGCCATGCACGCTGGTGAACGAGGCACCCCCGTACTGGCGCATGGCGAGGGGAGCTCCGGTGGCGCTGTAGTGCACAAGATAGCCGCCATTCTCGGCGGCGGTGCGCATGCCAAAGCCGAAGTCGGCGGTGCCGCGGAACTCGCCGCCGATGTAGACGGTCTCGCCGTCGGTGTGGATCAGCTCAGGAAAGTCGCTCTCGCTGGTGGGGGCGAGGGCGCGGGCCCAGGTCTCTTTGCCGCTGCTATCCAGCTGCAAGAGGAAGCTGTGCGTGCCCAGATTGCCCGAGCTCAGCGAGCTGGTGCGGGTCTGCAGGCTGCGCACGAAGGTGCCGGCGACATCGATCCGACCGCTTCCGTCTAGCGCTACCTGGTAGACGCTGGCGCCATCGGTTAGGTAGTTGGCTGCCCACTTGTATGCGCCGCCCGGGCCTAAACGCGCGACGAAGCCCCAGTTGGTCGCCTCGCTAGGCGGGACGGCCGGTCCGCCGCCGAGATCGACGGTGCCCATCAAGCGACCGCCGATCAGGATGTCGCCATCCGCTGCCACCGCGACAGCGTTGATCGTGTCGATGTACTTGCCACCGAAGTGCTTGGAAAAGACGTGGCCACCGCTCGGGTCGTACTTCACCAAGAAGGCATCCGAGGCACCGTTTGACACCAGCGGTCCTCCGCCCAAGTCGATGGGCGCGCTGCCACCGACCACGATGCCGTAGGCTCCACCCAGGTAGACGTTGTCGCTGGCATCGACGGCAAGACCGGCCCAGCTAGCTTCGAACTCGCTGCTGCCAATCGCTTTGCCGAACACCAGCCGTCCGTCAGCCGCGTACTTGACGAGGTACAGATCTTCTTTGCCGTGGCTGTTCACCGGTCCCGCGCCGAAGTCGAGCGTCGTCGAGAAGTTGCCGGTCACAACGACGTTGCCGCTGTGATCGCTGACCACGCGCAGCACCGTGTCGGCCTCGCTGCTACCAAAGTTCCGCACCCACAGGAGCTCGCCGGCGGGGTTGAGCTTGACCACCGCCACGTCGTGATTGCCGTGCGTCACGCGCGGCCCGTCGCCGAAGTCTACCGTCGCTGAAAACATGCAGCCGAGATACAGGTTGCCGCTCGGGTCGACGGCCAGGCCGCGGATGATGTCGACGTTGGTGCTGTCGGGAATCTGCTTCACATAGCGGACTAGCGAGGGTCGTGCCATGTCCGCCGGCCCCCTCGGATCGCTGGCGTCGCGCGCTGGGCTCGCGGCTAGGTCGGGTAGGCCGTCTGGACTGGGGGCTCCGCCTTGGCTGTTGCAGGCCGCAAGCAGCAGGCACAGGGACCATCGGGGCAGGCGCAGGGGGGAACCGTGGGTAGGCATAGCGAGGCCTTTTCTCCGTCGAGGAATGGGTCGGCGCAGCGACCTGCAGACGGAGGCGGACCATATCACAGGATGAGCGACGGGCAGTGCTGCCGGGCAGTCGAAGCCACCGGCCCAGCCGGCAGTCGCGGCTAGAGATCGGAGCGAGCGTGAGCGAGGAAGCGGGCGGTCGAGGGAGGATGCGCAGAGGCGAATCAGATGAACAGCGTGACCTTGCCGGCCGAGGCACGCTCGATGAAGGTGGCGGCGCCGCAGATCTTCAGCGTGGGGTAGTCGATGATCTCTTCTTTGCTGATCCCCATCAGCCCCATCGACATCTCGCAGGCGAAGATCGTCACGCCCAGATCCGAGGCTGCCTCCAGCAGCTCCTCGACGGACGCGACCTTGCGCGACTTCATGATGTTGCGGATCATCGCCGCCCCCGCGCCGCTCATGTTCCACTGCGAAAGCGGCAGCTTGCGGGTGCCGCGCGGCAGCATCCAGCCGAACATGCGGCCGATCAGGCTCTTACCGGCCCCGTTCTTCTTGGGATCGCGCAGCGCGGCGAAGCCCCAGAAGGTGAAGAACATCTCGACTTCCATGCCCGATGCGGCGGCGGCGGTGGCGATGGTAAAGGCGGCGATGGTGTGATCGAGCGTGCCTGAAAACACCACCATCGACAGGCGGTCGACCTGCCCCTTGCCT
This sequence comes from uncultured Myxococcales bacterium, assembly GCA_937952145.1. Taxonomy (GTDB): domain Bacteria; phylum Myxococcota_A; class Polyangia; order Palsa-1104; family JAEUJZ01; genus JAEUJZ01. The sequence continues at coordinate 7,817 of CALFYE010000221.1, read as the reverse complement.
GGTGTCGCGGTGCCGCTCTGCGCCATGGGCAGGGCAGCCAGCGGATTCTGCGATTCGACGCGGGCCAAGCGGGCCTGCAGATCTTCGATCCGCTTGGTTAGCGCCGCGACCTCGGAACGGACTTCGGTTTCACTCACGGCTACGTCTCCTTGCGGATCAGCGCACGGTAGTAATTTTCGATCTTCTCGACGGAAATCAGCTTGTTTCCAGTCTTGGTGCACCACGAAGTGACATCGGCTGGGAAAGCCTCGTCATCGGATAGAACGACAAGCTCCTGCGACTTGCTTAGGCCGCGGGCTTCCTTCGCCAGCGCAACGATTGGCATGGGGCAGGATTTGCCACGGGCATCGAGGGTCTTTTGGCTCATCGGGAGTGCTCCTGAAGCATGCCCAGCGTGGTCGCCAGGGCAGGCACGCGGTCTTGCGATCCCGCCTGCGCGAGATATCGCAAACGGTGCTTGGAATCGGTGATGCGCGAGGCGCGGATCTCGATCTGCTCTTCTACGGCCGTCAGCTGAGCGCGTGCCTCGTCTGCATCGCCGGCCTGGGTGTAGGCGGCCGCCGCGGCCAAGCGCAGCGGGACCTCCGGCCAGCCGGCGCCACCCAGTTCTTCGAGCCGGACCAGCGCCGCCACCACAACCTCGATGGCCGCCGCTTCTTGCTTTTGCGCCAGCAGCGCCTCGATGTGTGTGGTCTGCAGTGCCAGACGATGCAGCGGCAGCGCGTTGCCTGGTTGCTCGGCAGCGCGGCAGGTGGCGATCGCTTCCGCCGTCTGTCCGCGACGTAGCTGAACGCGGGCCAAGGCGGTGTGCGCGATGCCGCGGACCTGCGGATCGCGCGAAGCTGCCAGCAGATCACGCGGCGTGTTGGCGGTCGTCGGTCGGCTGCTCGGGTCCGGCACGACAAGGTCAGCCGGCCCAAGGCTGCGCTCGCAGAGCTCAGCCGCCTCGCTCCAGAAGCTGCCATCGCTGCGGCCCGAGAGCACAGCCGCCAGCTCGACCTGACACAGGCTGGCCAGCGCGAGGTCGCGGATCTGGAAGGCCAGGGTCAGAGCCTGCCTGATCTCGTTCTCCGCCTCGCTGCTGTAACCCAGGGCGGCCAACGTGCGGCCGTGCAGCAAGTGAGCTTTGGTGAGCGCCGGCTGCGCCTGTAAGCGCTCAAACGCAGCCACTGCCCCCTGCGCGTGCGATTCGGCCAGCGCGGGATCGCCTTCTAGGGCGTGGCAGAACGCGGCCTGGGCGTAGGACGTCCAGCCGTGCAGAAGAACATCTTCGCCCCGTCGCGCCTCGGCCAGCTGTTCTAGGAAGATGAGGAAGGCGAAGGCGTGGTCGCGATCCGCTAGCTCCGCGGTATAGGCGATGAGATGCGCCGACGCTGCGGCATAGGCCGTCAGAGCATCGGGCGCCGGACGGGCTCGTGCGAACAGCTCGATCAGTCGCAGCATGCGGACGCTGTGGGTCTCGCCATCGCGGGTCGTCACCGGCAGCACGAAGAGCTGGCCCATGGTGCGGCACCACCACAGGCCCCCCAGCGGCAGGAGGCTGATCGCGACATCGGCCATGGCCAGTGCGTTCGTGATGTCGAGCTGCGTGGCGTAGGCGATACACAGGATGGCTTGCAGCGTGCCGCGCGTCTGGGGATCGCCCCCGCAGGCGCTGCCCAGGTCGGCGAAGCGCATCATGCCGTCGGTATCGAACTGGCCATAGGCCTGCTCAGCGGCGCGCAGGTAGTGCTCGGCCGCGCGCTGGTTGTCGCCGCCTAGCTGGAAGTGTTCGGCGATGATCTGCGGCGCTTTCTCGCTAGCGTCTAGCAGAAAGTGCGCGGCGGCTAGGTGCCCGGCTCGACGATCAAAGTCGGTCAGCAGGCTGTACACCGCGTCGCGTAGCAGGGTGTGACGGAAAGCGTACTCCGGCTCTTTGCCCAGGCGGCTCTCGCGGTGCCGCTCGATGTGTTCCAGCGCCACCAGGTGATCGAGCCAGCGATCGAGGCCCTCGGCATCGGCGCCCAGCAAGCGCACCACGCCGCCCCGGAAAAAAGTCTGGCCAAAAACACTGGCCGCTCGCAGCACGCGGCGCGCTGCCGGATCGAGCTGCGACAGGCGGGCCTGCAGCATGGCCAGCACGGTGTACGGTCGATGCTGTCCCGACTTGCCGGCATCGGTTGCCGTCTTTTCAGCGTCGGTGTTCGGCTCGGCGGCAGGCTCGGCGGCCGAGCGAATCAGTTCCTCCAGGAACAGCGGGTTGCCGTCCGACATCTTCAGCAGCGTCTCGACCAGCACGGGGGCGACGCTCTTGCCAAGCACCTGCTGCACTAGGCGCTCACAAGCTTTTTTGCTCAGCCCTTTTAACACCAGCTCTTGCGATCCAAAGACCTTGGCCAGGCGCGGAAAAAGCTCGTGCACCTCGGGCCGGGCCAGGCTGATCATCAGCAGCGGCTGGTCGGCGTGCTGGCGCAGTGTCATCTCCATCAGGCTGACGGTCAGCGCATCGCCCCAGTGCAGATCTTCGATGATCAGGACCAGCGGCGCAGCGGTGCACTCAGCGCCGATGAAGTCCAGAAAGGCGCGCTGCACGCGCTCTTTCATGATCTTGGGATCGCTGCGGGCGGCGCGCAGAAGCTCGCTGTGCTCGCTGGCGAAAGGGACGCCGCACATCTCGCCCAGGAATTCGACGATGCGCTGTCGGTCAATCGCCGAGCCTTTGAGGTTCTGGCTGATGCGAGTCGACAACAGCTTCTGCTGGTCGCTGCTGGTTTGATCGGCCTGGATGCCACACAGGCGACGAATGGCCTGGCTCAGCACCGCGAAAGCCGATCCCTTGCTGACCATCTCGGTGCGGCCGTAGATGACGGTGAGATCCTGTTCGCGGCTGGCGATGCGACGCAGAAACTCATGGCGCAGTCGTGACTTGCCAAAGCCGGCGGGACCGGTGACCAAGACCAGCTTGGCGCTCGACTCATCGATGCAGGTGTTCAGCACGATGTCGAGCGTGCTCAGCTCTTGCTCGCGACCGACGCAGGAGGTGGCCTTGCCCAGCAAAAGCCGCGTGTCGTCCAGGCTCTGCTGCGCCGAGGTCAAGAGCACGCCGCCCTGCGTCGAGATGAGCTGGTAGTAGCGCTCTAGCAGCCGCGCGCTCAGTGCATCGACCCACACTCCGCTTGACGTGGTCGTCGGGCGGCTGGCTGGGACCGGCAGGGAAGAAGGGCTGGTCGTGGTGCCCGGCCGGCTGTGCAGGCGATCGTCGGCGCCTTCGTGCTGGCGCATCAGGCGAGCGGCGCTCTCGACGGCGTTGCCGAGCAGCATGTTGTGTCGCGCGGCGCCCAGGCCCGTGGTCAGGACGACCTGAGAATCCGGCCAGTGTTGCTTGATGGCCAGCGCGACCTGCGCCGCTCGCGCCACCTGATCCGTGGCATAGCCATGCGCGGCCAGTGTCACCACCAGCGAGCCGTCGAGCAGCCACTCGGCATTGACCCCCAGATCCTGCAGCGCGCCGCGCAGCGTGGTGTGCGGATCGCGCTTGGGACTGTTGATTTCTGACTGGCGCAGGGTCAGCGTCTGCCAGGCTGGCTGGCCTTCGGTGGCGGCGGGCTGGCGAGGCGCGGCCAGAACGACGTTGACCAGGATCTGATCACTGTCGGCGCGGCTCGACAGGACCGCCGTGGTTGGCTGCGGCAGCGTCGTGTCGTTGCTGCCTTGGCTGAGCAGCGGCTCGGCCTTCGCAAGCTCTTCCAGCAGGGCGTTGGCGTCGGGAATGCGCTGCGCCGGATCTTTGTGCAGCATGCGTCCCAAGAGCGCGTCCACCACCGGGGGAACGTCGGGACGAATGCTGATCAAAGGCGGCGGCTCGTCGAACAGGACGCGGGCCAGCACGGCGGCGACGTGGTCGGCGATAAACGGCGGCCGACCGGTCAGGCACTCGAACAGCACGCAGCCCAGCGAAAAGATGTCGGTGGCCGGCGTGATCTGCCGCGTGCCGTGCGCCTGCTCCGGCGCCATATAGGCCGGCGTGCCGACCAGCATGCCGCTGCGCGTGACGGCGGCCATGGTCAGGGCGCGACGGGCGATGCCGAAGTCGAGGATCTTGATCTTGTCTAGCTGGCAATCGACGACAAACAGGTTGGTCGGCTTCAGATCGCGGTGCACGACGTTGCGGCGATGCGCCACCGACAGGGCCTCGGCCACGCGCCGCGCCAAGAGCCAGGTGTCGCGTACCGAAAGCGGGCCGCCGGCCAGCCGATGCGCCAGATCCTCGCCGGCCAGCCACTCCATCGCCAGGTAGCACTGGCCGTCGGCCGTCGTGCCGTGTGCGACGTACGAGACGATGCCGGGATGACATAGCTCAGCCAGAAGCTGGGCCTCGCGAGAGAAGCGCTCGGCTTCCTGATGCGAGGCCCCCGTTGTGTGGAGGATCTTGAGTGCGACCCGCTCACCACTGAAGTGATCGCGGGCGGCATAAACCGAACCCGTACCGCCGCTGCCGGCTTCATGTTCAATCTCGAAGCGTCCGGCAAACAGCCCACCTTTGGGGCTGTTCAGCATGAGTGCCTTCCTGTCGCCAAGGTATTGCCTCCCATGTTAAGGCAACTGCCTGGTCCCAGAAGAAGGAGATTCTCGCCATGCCCGTCCTCATCCCTCAGCCGACGCGGATTCAGTCGGCCGGCAACAAGCCCAAGCTCATCGACGAGTACGTCGGGCGCGTCACCACGGGTGCCACCGCTCTTAGCATTGCCCACATGCGTAGCCCCGGCGGCTGGATCGAGCCTGGCCAGACCCCCGAGTTCGACGAGTACACCGTGGTCCTGCGCGGTCGCCTCTGCGTCGAGTCGGTCGGTGGGCCGCCGCTTTCGGTGGCCGCCGGTCAGGCCGTACATACGCGGGCCGGTGAGTGGGTGCGCTATTCCACGCCTGAGCCCGACGGTGCTGAGTACATCGCGGTCTGCCTGCCCGCATTTTCCCCGGGTACGGTGCATCGCGATGCGGACTAATGCTTATCCCCTGACCCCTTGGAGAACTCACATGCGACGTAGCACCCTCTTTTCCCTCGCTGTCCCGTCCCTGCTCGCCCTGCTCAGCGGGCTTCCCGCCTGCACCCCCACCGCCGAGGAGGCGCAGGGCACGGGGGCCAGCGCGATCGGCAGCCCCGAGCCGACCTCCGGCAGTCCCACGCTGCCCGCAGAGACCGACGGCACAGAGACGCTGGCTGCCTACTCGAACTCGACCTACTTCATCGTCAACCGTCCCGATCTGCGGCGCTGCGTCTATCCCCTGTGCGGCGGCTATTTCAGCCAGCGCGTCAACCAGGCGACGACGGTCTGCTCCGACGGCACGGCTCAGCCCGAGTGCCGGATTCTGGAGTTCGACTACAGCCCGCTGTCCCTTGACCCGATGACGCTCTCGTCGCTGCAGGGCAAGGTGCAGGCCGGTCAGGCGCTCCTGCGCGGCCAGATCGTAAAGACCGCGCCGATCGCCGGTCGTACCTACGACAAGCTGGTGGTCAGCGAGGCCTGGGAGGCACGCAGCCTGGCGCCGATGCCTAGCCCCTCGCCGACTCCGACCCGCCCGAGCGGTACCTTCTCGCGCCTGCGAGAGCTGCCCGTCGCCTGCCCAGCTTGTCCGCCGTATCGCCAAGAAGTCCTCAACACCACCGCGGCCGGCGTGCCCATCGCTGCCATTGAATACGACGCCACCCGCTTCCCGGCGCCCCTGGTTAAGGAGCTAACGACCGCGCTCTCCGCCTCGGACGTGGGCCTATTGATGGCTGGCAGTCGTGGCGGCAGCAGCGGCCGTCCCAAGTTTGTGACCAGCGAGGCCTACACCCCCGTCCGCGGTCGGCCCGGTGGCAAGGTTGGGGATGCCTGCGGCGGGCGCGGGATGCCCACCTGCAACGCCCCGCTGTTCTGCAAGTGGGAGCCGTCGGCCCTCTGCGGTCGCGCCGATGCCTCAGGCATCTGCAGCGTCAAGCCCAGCATCTGCATCAAGGTCTACAAGCCCGTCTGCGGCTGCGACCGCAAGACCTACGGCAATAGCTGCGAAGCCAACGCGGCTGGCGTCTCCGTCGATTACGAAGGCGTCTGTCGCTAGCCCCGTCCCGCCCCGCCGCTTGGGCAGAGCTTGTCTGAGACGGCGCAGCAGGCGTGAACTGCCAGCCGGCAGTACCCGGCTCCGATCCGCACTCGCCGGTGAGGTCTGCCATGTCGCTGCCCTTCCTCCCGCCTCTCCCGCCTGAACCGCCCCCCGAGCTACCCCGTCGCTATAACGCCGCGGAAGACCTGCTGGATCGGCACCGCCGGGCGGGGCGCGGCGACAAGATCGCCTACATCGACGATCAGCACCGCTTGAGCTTCTCTGAGCTGGCGGATCGCGCAAGTCGCTTCGGCAGTGCCCTCCTCGGGCTCGGCGTGCGCCCCGAGGAGCGGATCGCGCTTCTCCTTTACGACAGCGTCGATTGGCCGGTGGCGTTTTTGGGGGCGATTCGGGCGGGCATCGTGCCGGTGGCGCTCAACACCCTGCTGTCGGCGGCGGACTACGAATACATGCTCGCGGACAGCCGGGCGCAGGCGCTCGTGGTCTCGGCGCCGCTCTTGCCAACGCTGCTGCCGCTTGTGCCGCGGCTGCCCGCGCTGCGCCACATCATCGTCGCGGGGGGCGATGCTCCGTCGCACCTGACCCTGCCGCAGCTTCTGCAGCGCGGTCAGCCCGATCTGAGCGCGGCAGCGACGACCCGCGACGAAGTCTGCTTCTGGCTGTACTCATCCGGCTCGACGGGGGTGCCGAAAGGCACGCTGCATGTGCACAGCACGCTGCGCTGGACGGCCGAGCTTTATGCCAAGCCCATCTTGGGTCTGCGCGAAGACGACGTCGTCTACTCAGCCGCCAAGCTGTTTTTTGCCTACGGCCTGGGCAACGCCCTGGCCTTTCCGCTTACCGTCGGGGCTACGACGGTGCTGCGCGCTGGGCGACCCACCCCAGAGGCGGTGTTTGCCTGCCTGCGCGCCGAGCGACCGACGGTGTTCTATGGCGTGCCGACGCTGTTTGCGGCCCTGCTCGCCGAGCGCGACTTTCCCCATCGTGGAGAGCTAGCACTGCGCATCTGTACGTCGGCTGGCGAGGCCCTGCCAAAGAGCCTGGGCCAGCGCTGGGTCGAACGCACCGGCGTCGATATCCTCGACGGCATCGGCTCGACAGAGATGGCGCACATCTTCCTGTCGAATCGCCCCGGCGAGGTCCGCTATGGCACCACCGGCCGCGTCGTCCCCGGCTACCGCCTCTGCCTGCTCGACGAGGCCGGCCGCGAGCTTAGCCCGGGTGAGATCGGCGACCTGTACGTCGCGGGTCCGACGAGCGCCCTTGGCTACTGGAACCAGCGCGAGCGCAGCCGCGGCACCTTCCTCGGCGAGTGGACGCGCACCGGCGACAAGTACTCGCACGACGAGTCCGGCTACTTCACCTACGCCGGTCGCTCCGACGACATGCTCAAAGTCTCCGGCCAGTACGTCTCGCCCGTCGAGGTCGAGGCGGCGCTCGGCGCCCACCCTGCCGTTCTCGAAGCCGCGGTGGTCGGCCAGTCCGACGAAAATCAGCTCATCAAGCCCAAAGCCTTCGTTGTGCTACAGCCTGGGCAGCACGCTGATGAGGCCCTCGTGCACACGCTGCAGGCCCACGTCAGGGCTCGGCTCGCGCCGCACAAGTATCCGCGCTGGATCGAGTTTGTCCCTGAGCTTCCGAAGACGGCGACGGGGAAGATTCAGCGCTTTAAGCTGCGCAGCTAGGTCAGCGTCCCCGAAATTCGTGACCTCAGGGCCCCTGCCTAGACGGCCTCG